>PLHF01000022.1:20103-36284 GCA_003138855.1 Acidimicrobiaceae bacterium
ACAGAGTCGAGCGGGCCTCCTCAAACGACTGCTCCGCATCAGAAGAGTGGGCGCTTTGCCGGGACTCCCACCCGCCGAGGATACCGATCCGATGTCGGACCGACCTTGCGGAGGAGCTGGTAGCCAAACCGATCGTCGAAGCGCATACTGGACAGAGGAGAAAGGCCGAGGTGGGCCAGGCCCGCCGCTGGCCAACGTGACTCGTCGGAAGTCTGCGGGGGTTCCGAGACGACCATGAGCCCGCCCACCGAAACAAGTGGGGCACCACACTCTGCCGTCACCGCCGGCGAACCGAAGGATCGCGAGGTCAGCACTTCGAACTGCTGGCGAAAGCGGTCGTCCCGACCTATCTCCTCGGCTCGTCCACGGACCACTTCGACCTGTGCATCCGGTCGCCAACCCTCGACCTCTTCGATGAGAAACGCCGTGCGCCGTTCATTCGCATCCAGCAGGTCAATGCGCGAGACCGACCAGCACGAGAGAAGGACCAGGCCGGGAAGTCCGCCTCCCGTCCCCAGGTCGATGACCGAATGCGGTGGCCTCTTCAGTTCGGACTCGACCGCTGCGACGAATCCCAGGGCGTGGTCGATCTGTTCGCCGATGGGCATACCCCCCAAAAAGCCGAGGTCGGCCGCACGCTCAAGGGTCTGGCGGATGCGGTCGCTGACCCGTAAGCGCAACTCTGCAAGTGCGCCGGGAAAGTGGCCGATGTCACTCATCGCGCGATCGATGTGGAATTTCGGCGGCCCGCCACGAGCGGAAAAGCAGAGCTTTCGGCAGAATGAAAGCGGCACCGGGAAGATCCCGGTGCCGCCGACAAGAGGTGAACGACCTCTGGACAACCATCAACCGGCGGGCTGGATCACCACGTACCTCGATGGCTCCACTCCGTCAGAGCGGGTTTCCACACCCTCGATCTCGTTGACCGTGTCGTGGATGACCTTCCTGTCCGCAGGAGACATCGGCTCGAGAGCACGTTCGCTGCCGGAGTTCTTGACCTCATCGACGATGCCCTCGGTGAACCGACGGAGTGCAGCGGTGCGCTTCTCCCGGTAACCACCGACATCCACCAGAATCCGGTCCGTCCTGTTCTCCGACTGACGCTGTACGAAGGTCCGGGTGAGGTCCTGCACCGCGGCGAGCGTCGCTCCGCGTGGGCCGACCAGCAGTCCGAGGTCGTCACCGTCGGCTGCTACCTGCACCGTGTCCTCGTCGATTTCGGCGAAGCCGACGGTGGCATCCAGCCCGAACTCCCGGATGAGACCGGAAAGGAATTCCTGGGCAGCCTCTCCCTGCTGGTCCAGTGTCAGTGACTCTTCCATGCTCTCCTCACTCTCTCCGGACTTCCGGCCGGATCCTTGTTTCCCCTGTTGAATCGAACCGCTGCCGTTCTCTGAGCCGCTGACGTCTCCGCCACCGGATCGACGGCGTCGATTCGATCGACCCCCTGATGATGCCCCGGTAGCTTCTGACCGCTCGCCGGCACGGTTGCGGCCCTCGGCTCCGCCCGAGCTCGAGCTCGAGCTCGAGCTCGCACGAGCCTCCTCGGCATCCTCTGCTCCCCGTTCTCCTCCGCCCGAGCCGTTCTTCCGCCCGGTGCCACCCGATCGCGACCGTTCGCCGCCTTCGCGCTTCTTGTCCGGCCGCTGTCGACGCGTCCGCTTCGGCGGGGGAGCGACGGGCCGCACCCGGGCTTGCACCCGGGCCTCGCCGCGCATCCGGCCGAACAGGCCGGCTTTGGGTTCACTGAGAACGACGAACTCTGCGTCGTCCTCCGCAACCCCCAAGAGGTCCAGGACTGTCTCCTTCGCCTCTGCGAGGGACTTTCCACTTGCTTCCACCCACTCCACTTCTTAACGCGCCTTTCTCTCTCGCTTCGCCTTGGACCTCGGGTGCTCCTTCGATCCCGTGGACCCGTCCGCCTCCGCCTCCGGTGTTGCGTCCGACCCGCTGCCATTGCCCGAAGTCGGCGAGGTCTTCTTGGCAGGTCGTCCGCCGGTTCCCGAACCCGTGCCCGCCTTCCCGTTGGCACCAGACGACGTGCCGGCCGCCTTCGTATCTGCAGCCTTCGCCTCTGACGGCGGCTTGCCATCTGCAGCCGGCTGCTTACGACCGCGGCCGGCCGAGGAAGGCCCGGTGCCGTTGCCGGCCGCCGTCTTGGCCGACCCCGATGCGTTCGACGTCTTCGGCTTCGGCAGTGCCTTCTCGGTCCGATCCGCCACCGGCCCCTTCTTCGTCCCGGACGGCAGTGTGCCCGCCTTGGGGGCGCTGGGCGGTCCGGCGACCATCCCCTTGCGGAACAGAACTTCTTGCGTGGCGATGCGAATGAAGCTCGAAACGATGAAATAGACGTTCAGAATTGCCGCCACATTTAGGTAAATGAGGCCGAATATAAGCGGCATGTATTTTTGCATCATGGCCGCCTGAGGATTGGCCTGTGCCGCTTGCGGATTTCGAGCATTCAACCTGCTCATCTGCAGGTACTGCAGACCGACGGAACCGAGCACCAGAAGGAGAAAGGGGATGGCTGCCCAGAGCGAGCTGTGGTGGGACAGGAGCTTCTGCGAGAAGTCGATGCCGCCGGAGATCAACCGGCCGTGAGCAGCCACGATTGCGTGATACATCTTGGTCGACGGGCTGATGTACCGAGGGTGCGCCACCACGTGCTCGGGGATGACCACCTTGAGACCGGCGGCGGTCGTCTTGGTGATCTGGGGGTAGGTAATGGTGTTGGTCAAACCCTTAATAACGCTGTAGAGAACGAAGAACGCCGGCATCTGCAATAGCATCGGAAGACAGCCCGAGGCCGGGTTGACATTGTGCTCTTTATAGAGCTTCATCATTTCTTCGTTCATCTGGGCCCGGTTTTCGGCGCCCTTGTACTTCTGCTGCAACTTCTTCATCTCGGGCCCGAGGGCCTGCATAGCCGCCATGTTCTTCGTGCTCTTGACGGTGAGCGGGGTGAGCAGCGCCATGATCACGATGGTCAGCAGTGCCACGTCGATCGGGTAGCTGGGGATGACCGAGTAGAAGAAGGCGAGGATGCCGCCGACCAGGTCCAGCAGGGGCTGGAAGATCTTTCCGATCCCGTGGACCAGGGAACTCATGACGCCCTCCGTTCAGGAACAGGGTCGATCCCGTGTCCGCCCCACGGGTTGCAGCGCATCAACCGCTTCACCGCGAGCCCCGAACCACGGGCGACACCGTGCCGGTCGATGGCGTCGATGGCGTACTCCGAGCACGTCGGGAGGAACCGGCAGCCCGTGGGCCGGCCCGCCCGGAGGAGTTGATAGGCGTGGATCACCGAGATCAGCCGTCGGGCCACCGCCCCGCGCCGGACCTCCGGCTCCGACACGGCTCCGTTGCCGCCTGACCGCTCGGCCACGGGGCTGACATCGGTTGCCCCGGGCATCACCGATCGGCCCCGAGTCTTTCGGCGGGCGCGCCTGGCTGGCGAACCGCCCGATGCCTCGTGGCCTTCTCCAGTGCTTGGCCCATGGCCACCTTCAGTTCATCGAAATCGAACAGCGGCCCTCCGGGCCCCGTACTCACCACATAGGCCCCCGCCGGCAGCGTGGATGCCTGTTCGGACACAATGGCCCGCAACCTACGGCGCAGGCGATTCCTCGCCACCGCGTTTCCCGCGCGGCGTGTGATCGCATAGGCCACCTCCGGCCCGGTCCACTCCGGGTGGCGCACGAAGCTCACCGTGAGCGGACCGGATCGACCCCGGACCCCGGACCGCCGGAGCTCCTCGAATGTATGGCGTGAACGGATCCGCCCGGCGCCACGATCCGGGGCCCGGACGGGAAGGGGCCCGCTGCTCACACCGACAGGCGTTGGCGACCCTTCGCCCGGCGCGCCTTGATCACTGCACGTCCGGCCTTCGTCGACATGCGCTTGCGAAAGCCGTGGGTCTTTGCGCGCTTGCGCACGTTCGGTTGGTACGTCCGTTTCATACATCCACTTCCTTCCTCGCCCTGGACCGTGGACTCTGACGTCTCATTCGGCAGGGGGCCCTGTCACCGCGGACAGGGCATTCCGCCACATGCTACGCCCAATTGGGCCCCGTGCTCTAGTCGAGCCCGGGAAGACGCGCCGCGTGGGCACGGTGTACCGTTCCGAGCACCGCAAGCAATGCGCCGGTCATGACCCAGGACACGGCCTTCGCCTAGTTTGCCCGAGAAACAAGCAGCAGCAGACGCAGTAGCACCCCATCCCGGCTCGCCGGGGGTGCACGCAGCACTTGATGCTCGTCCACAGTTGTGGATATCTCTGTGGACCGAGGGCGCTGGAGAAGGGCGGAGGCCCAGTTGAACGACACCGAAGAGTTGTGGACATCGTGCTCGGAGGCCCTGCGCGAACAGGTGTCCGACGCCATCTGGCAGGCCTATCTGTCCGGAATTACACCGCTTGCCATCAAAGACGGTGAAATCGTATTAGGAGTTCCCAACACGCTGATCCGCGACCGGGTGGAGTCCCGCTTCCTCGGGCTCATCCAGGACACCGTGAACGACACCACCGGTCGCGACCTCGTCGTCCAGCTCGAGGTGGTGGCGCCGATCTACGAACCGGCCGAGCACAACCTTTCGGCGGCCGAGCCGGACCGGGGGGGGGCATCGACCGCGTCCGCCCATTCGGTGCCCACCAGCACCCACGACGACCAGTCCTTCGGATCGCCGCCGGCCGGGCGCACCGGGCGCCTCGACTCTCCGGTGCTCGATCCGCGGTATACCTTCGACACCTTCGTCATCGCCTCCTCCAACCGGTTCGCCCACGCCGCCGCGCAATCGGTGGCCGAGTCGCCGGCACGGTCCTACAACCCCCTGTTCATCTACGGGGACGCCGGCCTGGGCAAGACCCACCTGCTCCATGCAATCGGCAACTACGTCCTGGAGAACTTCAGCGGTCGCCACGTCCGGTACGTGACCACGGAGACCTATATGAACGAATTCGTCGACGCCATCAGGACCAATACCACCACCGCGTTCAAGCGCCGGTACCGCGAATGCGACGTGCTACTGATCGACGACGTGCAGTTCATGGAGCGTAAGGAGTCGCTCCAGGAGGAGTTCTTCCACACCTTCAATTCGCTGTACGGCGCCTCCAAGCAGATCGTCCTCACCTCGGACCGGCCACCCAAGTCGATCGCCACCCTCGAGGACAGGCTGCGCAGCCGGTTCCTGTCCGGCCTGATCACCGAGGTGCAACCCCCCGAGCTCGAGACTCGGCTGGCCATCCTCCAGACCAAGGCCGAGCACGAACGCGTCGCTGTGCCCGACGAAGTCCTGGAGTTCATCGCCACCCATGTCAAGGACAACATCCGTGAGCTCGAAGGAGCCCTCATCCGGGTGACCGCTTTCGCCAGTCTCAACGGCCAACCTATGAGCAGGGAGCTGGCCGAGCAGGTGCTCTCCGACATCGTGTCGGCCGATCAGCCGCGGCGCATCACACCCCAGGTCATCCTCGATGCGACCTCGGAGACCTTCGGCTTCTCGGTCGAGGAGTTGTGTGGTCCCAACCGGCGCCGTCCACTGGTCACCGCACGCCAGGTGAGTATGTACGTCTTCCGCGAGCTCACTGATTTCAGCTATCCGGCCATCGGGCGCGAGTTCGGCGGACGCGATCACTCCACGGTCATGCACGCCGTCGAGAAGATCGGCGGATTGATGAAGGAGCGGCACCAGATCTACAACCAGGTCACCGATCTCATCGTTCGAATCAAGAGCGGGTCGTGATGGCAGGACGAGTGACTAACTCCCCCGTGGTCCGGATACCTCACTACCGACCGCACCCCGCGTGTGCTCTATCCGGAGGTTGTGCACCATCTGTGGAAATCTACCCCCCAACCTGGGGTAATTCTGTGAACATAAGTGAACTTGTCCATAACAGAACACCTAACGAACACTTCGGTGGCGACACGAACGGTATTCCGGGGATGATGCGTGGAAATCCAAAGCGGGCCTGTGCTGCGACAATGTACCTTCGTCCACAATCCACAGGGCTTATTACCGTCACTAGTTAAATTAAGTATCTAAGACATAAAGCGAGAAAGGACTTCCGGGTGAAGTTTCGATGCGAGCGTGACTCGTTGGTGGAAGTATTGAGCACGGCCGGCCGCGCCGTCAGCTCGCGTACATCGGCTTCCATGGCCCTCGGTGGGGTGCGGATCGAGTCGGTGGGGAATCATCTCTCGGTGATCGGGACCGACCTCGATCTCACGGTCCACGTGGCGACCGAGGCCATCGGTATCACTGACGGGGTGTGCGTGGCCCCAGCCAAACTGTTGACGGACATCGTGCGTTCGCTCGAGCCCGGTGCCGTCACCGTCGAGGCCGAGGGAGACAAGGTGGAGATCGGTGCGGCACGTTCAAGATTCAGCCTGCGCACCTTCCCGGTCGACGACTTTCCTTCACTTCCCGATCCTCCACCCCCGGCGACCTTCCTGCCGGCGGCCGGACTGGCCAGCGCCCTGCGCCAGGTGGTGAGGGCGGCATCCAACGACGACGCCCGACCCCTGCTCACTGGCGTGCTGATCGCTCCGGAGGGGAGCGGCGTCCGCCTGGTGGCCACCGACTCGTACCGACTGGCACTGCGCGACATCGAAGGGAGTGACGCGTTCGCCGACACCTCCCAGATTCTCGTCCCGGCGCGGGCACTGGCCGAACTACAGCGGCTCTCCGCCCTCGGAAGCGGTGCCAAGGAGACAGCGTCCACGGCCGGCACCGAGGGCGGAGACGGGAGCGGCGTTGCAGAGGTCCCGACCATCGGGCTCTCGATCGGCGATCACGACGTCACCTTCACCGCCGGCGAGGTGAAGGTGAGCACGCGCCTGCTCGACGGGAGCTACCCCGACTACCGCCAGCTGATACCGACCGAATACCCCAACCGGCTCCATGTGGGAAAGGACTCGCTCCTTGACGCCCTCCGCCGGGTCAGGCTGCTGGTCCGTGACAACACGACTCCCGTGCGACTGTCCATGCGCCAGGGTGGGGTGGATCTTACCGTGGTCTCCCAGGAGGTCGGTGACGCCAGCGAGACCGTTGACGCCGATTTCGACGGAGAGGAACTGACCATCGCCTTCAACCCGACCTATCTGATCGACGGGGTGGAGGCGGTGTCGGGCGACGAGGTGCTGCTCGAGACGGTGGACGCCACCAAACCGGCCACGGTGCGCGCCGCCGAGCAGACCGACTTCCGGTACCTGTTGATGCCCGTGCGGGTCTCGTAGCGCCCCACCGCCGACCCCTGTTTCGTGCACCTCGTCTCGTTGTCCATCTCCAACTTCCGCAACATCGCTGAGACCACGATCGAACCGGATCCGCTGGGGACCACGGTGATCACCGGGCTGAACGGCGCCGGCAAGACCAGTGTGCTCGAGGCTGTCGCCTATCTCGCCACCTTGCAGTCTTTTCGTGGCTCGCCCCGTGAGGCGATGATCCGCCACGGTGCCCAGGAGTCGATCCTGCGGACGGAGACCCGCGTGGGCATCCGGCCCATGACCATCGAGGCGGAGCTTTCGGCGGCCGGACGCTCGCGGACCATGGTCAACCGGCAGGCGGTCCGGCGCCGGGGTGATCTCCACGACGCCCTGCGCACCACGGTGTTCTCTCCCGAGGACATCGGAGTGGTCCGCGCCGGCCCCGCCGAACGGCGTCGGTTCCTGGACGAGGTCCTCGCCGTTGTCGATCCCAAGGCGGCCCGCTCGGTGGAGGACGTCGAGAAGATCCTGCGGCAGCGGTCGGCGCTACTCCGTAACGTGGGCCGCAAGCTCAGTCCGGAGGTGGCGGCGACTCTCGATGTGTGGGACGCCCGGCTCGACGCCGCCGGTTCGTCGTTGGTCGCGGCCCGTGAGACCCTGGTCGCGCATCTGGCCCCGATCACCGAGGTGCACTACGCACGACTGGCCGGTGAGAGCACACCGGTCGGCCTCGCCTATCGACGGTCGTGGGTCGGCCGACTGGGGGACGCCCTGGTGGAGTCGCGTGAGCGGGACGTGGCCCGCGGGGTGTCCCTCGTGGGTCCCCACCGGGACGAATTGGACCTCTCACTGCGCGGACTCCCCGGCCGCACCCATGCCTCCCAGGGCGAGCAGCGGTCGCTCGCCCTCGCCCTCCGGCTGGCAGCCCACCAACTGGCCACCGAACGCCTGGGGTCAGCACCGGTGCTGCTCCTCGACGACGTCTTCTCCGAACTGGACCCCCTCCGGTCCCGAGCCCTCCTGGCTGGATTGCCCGCAGGCCAGACCTTGTTGACCACCGCCCTGCCGGCTCCCCCGGAGATCGCCGTGTCGAAGGTCTACGTCGTGGTGGCCGGCGCCGCGGTGGAGCCGGTCGGCGTCCGAGAAGAGCCGTGAGCAGCCGTGACTCCAGCAGAGGAGGGGATCACGGGCCGCGGCCCCTCGACGCCTCGCTCGACACGGTATCCCAGCGCCTGGGAATGCGCGACTCGCGGGGTCTCGGACGATTGTTCTCCCGGTGGGAGGAGATTGTCGGGCCGGCCATGGCCGGCCATGTGCAACCGGTGCGCCTGGACGAAGAAGCCCTGGTGGTGAGCGTCGATCACCCTGCGTGGGCCACACAGGTCCGGTATCTGGGCGACGAACTGCTTGACCGGGTGGCCGAGAAGGCCGGGGTGGAGCGACCGGGTCGTCTCGACGTCCGGGTCCGCAGATAATTCCGCCCCGCCGAGCCTGAGGATCGGCCCAGGGAGGAAGCTTGGCGGGCTACACTGGAGTATTGGAACTCGGGCCGAAGCCGTAGTCCTGAAGGCGCGCAACGCGCAACGGGAGCGGGCTCGGAGCGCTGGTTCCCGCTCAGTCAAACAATGTTGAAAGGGCGCGCCTGTGGCGCTGAAAACCGAGAACGTGCGGAACGTGGGTGAAACCACGTACGACGCCGGCGACATCACCGTTCTTGAAGGTCTGGATCCAGTCCGGAAACGGCCCGGGATGTACATCGGGTCGACCGGCCCCACCGGGCTCCACCACCTCGTCTGGGAGGTCGTCGACAACTCGGTGGATGAGGCCATGGCCGGGTTCTGCACCCGCATCAACGTCACCCTTCTGGCCGATGGCGGGGTCAAGGTCAGTGATAACGGTCGCGGCATCCCGACGGGGCCGATGCCCAAGCACAAGGGGAAGTCGGCGGCCGAGATCGTCCTGACCGTCCTCCACGCAGGGGCGAAGTTCGGCGAAGGCGGCGGGTACAAGGTATCCGGCGGCCTCCACGGAGTCGGCGTCTCGGTGGTCAACGCCCTTTCCAGCCGGCTGTTGCTGGAGATCGACCGCGACGACAAGCACCACGTCATGGAGTTCGAGAAGGGCGGCAAGCCCACCGGCAAGCTCGAGGCCACCGGGCCGGCGCCTCGCGGCCGCACGGGGACGACCATCTCCTTCTGGCCCGATGCCTCTATTTTCGAGGAGATCGAGTTCCGGGCGCAGACCGTCGTCGAGCGATTGCAGGTGATGGCGTTCCTCAACAAGGGCCTCGAGATCCACTTCGTGGACGAGCGCCCCGACGCCAAGCCGCCCCAGACCTTCAAGTACAAAGACGGCATCGTGGACTACGTCCGCCACCTCAACGCCTCCAAGGAGGCCCTCTTCCGGAAGGTCTGCTCGTTCGAGCAGAAGGAGGAGACCATGGAGGTCGAGATCGCCCTCCAGTGGAACACCGGCTTCTACGAGAGCATCCACTCTTTCGCCAACGGGATCTCGACCATCGACGGCGGGATGCACGAGGAGGGCTTCAAGAAGTCCCTCACCAACGTGGCCAACAAGTACGCCCGGGCCAAGGGCACCCTCAAGGAGAAGGACGACAACCTCCTGGGCGAGGACATCCGCGAGGGCCTGACGGCCATCATCTCGGTGCGCCTCCAGGACCCCCAGTTCGAGGGCCAGACCAAGGCGAAGCTCGGCAACGTCCCCGTGCGCTCGCTGGTCGAGCGGTCCACCAACGAGAAGCTCGCCGACTGGTTCGAAGAGAACCCCCGTGAAGCGAACCAGATCATCCAGAAAGGGCTGCTTGCCGCCAGGGCCAGGGTCGCGGCACGATCGGCCCGCGACCTGACCCGGCGCAAGTCGGCGCTCGACGGCGCCGGGCTACCCGGGAAGCTCGTCGACTGCTCGTCACGCGATCCGAGGGAGAGCGAGCTGTTCATCGTCGAGGGCAACTCGGCCGGAGGTTCGGCCAAGGACGCCCGCAACCCGCGATCCCAGGCCATCCTGCCCATCCGCGGCAAGATCCTGAACGTCGAGCGGGCGCGGATCGACAAGATGTTGAAGAACACCGAGATCCAGGCGCTCATCTCGGCCATCGGGGCCGGGTTGGCCGAAGATTTCGACGTGACCAAGATCCGCTATCACAAGGTGATCATCCTGGCCGACGCCGACGTGGACGGATCCCACATCCGCACCCTCCTCCTGACCTTCTTCTTCCGCCAGATGAAGCCCCTGGTCGAAGGCGGCTTCGTCTACGTGGCCCAGCCCCCGCTGTACTCGACGCTGGTGGGCAAGGAGAAGCTGTACCTGAAGGACGACGCGGCCAGGGCCGCCTTCCTCGCCGAGCACCCCAACCACAAGGCCGATTTCCAACGGCTGAAAGGGCTGGGGGAGATGGACTTCGGCGAGCTGAGGGACACCACCATGGACCCGGGCAAGCGGTCTCTGCTCCAGATCGCCGTCGAGCAGGCGGCCATCGCCGACGAGGTCTGCTCGGTACTGATGGGCGAAGACGTCGAACTGCGCAGGCAGTTCATCCAGACCAATGCCAAGGACGTGCGCTTCCTCGACATCTGAGGCGGCCATCCACGCTGCTCCCGGCGGGGAATGGCGGGCGTGGACACGGACAGCACAGACGCAGTGACACAGATAGGGACACGGCATGCCAGGACGTGACAACGACAGCCGGGGTGGCTCCGACACCGACGACGTTTCGGGATTCATCGAGCCCATCGAGATCCAAGAGGAGATGGAGCGCTCCTTCCTCGAGTACTCGATGTCGGTCATCGTGTCGCGCGCCCTCCCCGACGTGAGGGACGGGTTGAAGCCCGTCCACCGGCGGATCCTCTACTCGATGTACGACCAGCGGCTGCTGCCGGACCGGCCGCACACCAAGTGCGCCAAGGTGGTCGGCGACGTCATGGGCTCGTACCATCCGCACGGCGATTCGGCCATCTACGAGGCCCTGGCCCGCATGGTGCAGGACTTCTCCATGCGCCACCCGCTGATCGACGGCCACGGCAACTTTGGCGGCACAGGACCGGACGAGGGCCCGGCGGCCATGCGGTACACCGAGTGCCGGCTGGGCCCGCTGGCCCTCGAGTTGATGAACGGCATCGACCAGGAGACGGTCGACTTCACTCCCAACTACGACGCCACGTCCGAGGAGCCGACCGTCCTGCCGGCCCGGTTCCCCAACATGCTGGTGAACGGGTCGCAGGGGATCGCGGTGGGGATGGCGACCAACATCCCGCCCCACAACCTGGGCGAGGTCATCGATGCCACGACCCACATGCTCGAGCACCCGGACGCCACGCCCGATGACCTCATGGCCTTCATCAAGGGGCCGGACTTCCCCACGGGCGCGCTGATCCTCGGGCGCCAGGGCATCCAGGACGCGCTGCGGACCGGGAGGGGCTCGATCAAGCTGCGGGCCGTGGCGGAGATCGTGGAGGGCAAGGCCGGCGACACCCGCATCGTCGTCACCGAGATGCCCTATCAGACGTCGATCGCCTCGGTGTCGAAGAAGATCGAGGACCTGGTCCGTGCCGGCGACCTCGACGGTATTGCCGAAGCCCAGGACGACTCGTCGGGGGGCAAGACCCGGCTGGTGATCCGGCTGAAGCGCGACGCCAACGCCAACGTCGTCCTCAACAACCTGTTCAAGCAGACGCCGATGCAGACCTCGTTCGGTGTCAACGCGGTGGCGCTGGTCGACGGGGTGCCGCGCACCCTGAACGTGGCCCAGATGCTGACCCACTACGTGGCCCACCAGGTCGAGGTGGTCACACGGCGTTCGCAGTTCCTGCTCGACAAGGCCCGTGCCCGTGCCCACGTGGTGGAGGGCCTGCTCAAGGCCATCGACATGCTGGACGCGGTCATCGCCGCCATCCGGGCCTCCGACGACCGGCCGGCGGCGCTCGAGGCCCTGCGGACCGTGCCCTTCGAGTTCTCCGAGGAGCAGGCAAACCACATCCTCGACATGACCCTGGCCCGGCTCACTCGGCTCGGCCGGTCCAACCTCGAAGAAGAGCTGGCCAAGCTCCTGGTCGAGATCGCCGAACTGGAGTCGATCCTCAACGACCCGGCCAAGCTGCGGGGGGTCATCGCCTCCGAGCTGGGTGCGATCCGCGAGAAGTACGCCAACCAGCGCCGGACAGTCATCACCCATGACCCGGGGGACATGAACGTCGAGGACCTGGTCGAGGACGAGGAGCTCGTCGTCACCATGAGCCGCGCCGGCTACGTGAAGGCCGTGTCGGCCGACGCCTTCCGGACCCAGGGGCGCGGCGGGCGCGGCGTCCAGGGCGCCAGGCTCAAGGAGGAGGACCTGATCGACGACGTGGTGCACACCTCCGCGCACGCCCATCTCCTGTTGTTCTCCAACCGGGGACGGGTCTTCCGGTTGCGGGCGCTCGAGATCCCGATGAAGGAGCGCACCGCCCGGGGCACGGCCATCGTCAACCTGTTGCCGCTGGCACCCAAGGAGGTGATCCAGGCCATCATCGGCACCCGCGACTTCTCTGCCGACAACTACCTGGTGTTCGCCACGAAGCTGGGTCAGGTGAAGAAGACGGCGTTCAGTGAGTACGACAAATCACGCCGAGAGGGGTTCATCGCCATCAACCTCCGCGAGGGGGACGAGCTGGTCCGGGTGGTGGAGACCCATGGCGACGACGACGTGTTCCTCGTCACCCGGTCGGGGATGACAATCCGGTTCTCCGAGCAAGACGCGCGACCCATGGGGCGTGACGCGGCCGGCGTGCGGGGCGTGCGGCTCAGGGCCGGGGACGAGGTGGTGTCGTGCGACGTTGCCCGGGACGAGGCGGACATCCTCCTCATCACCGACGCCGGGTACGGCAAGCGGACCAAGGTCGAGCGCTTCAACAGCCAGGCCCGCGGTGGCCAGGGAGTGCGGGGCATCAGGCTCACCGCCAAGCGCGGGCGGGTGGTGGCGGCCTTCATGGCCGGCCTGGAGGACGAGCTCCTCCTGATCTCCAGCTCGGGGGTGGTGATCCGCACCGCGGTGCGGGAGATCGCGTCACAGGGCAGGGACGCCACCGGCGTCCGGGTGATGAACCTTGGCGAGGGAGACGCGGTGGCCGCGGTGGCACCGGTGGCCGGGGAGGTGGCCGGGGAGGGCTAACCCACCTTCCCACCGGTACCTGCAGACCGGCTGCGTGGGTACCGCCTTCTGCCGTGCCCGGGCCTTGGTGTAGCGTCGTGCACCGGTTTACGGGGCTATAGCTCAGTTGGTTAGAGCGCAGCACTGATAATGCTGAGGTCGCAAGTTCGATTCTTGCTAGCCCCACCAATAAAACCCAGCTCAGAGGCGATCTCGCCTTCAAGGTTGCTTCCCCAGTACACTTCGGGCCAACACTTGGGCCAACAATTGTTGGCCCGGATGAATCGGTCCGGAGGTTTTAGCGTGGCTGGGAGCATTCGGAAACGTCCCGACAGAGGTTCTGACACCTGGCAGCTGCGCGTCTACCTGGGACGTGACTCCAACGGTCGGATCCGACATCGGAGCCAGACGTTCCAGGGCTCGAAGCGAGCGGCGGAGAAGGAGCTGGCTCGTCTAGTCCTCGAACAGGACGCCGCTCCCCAGGTCCTCCCCGACGAGGCCAGCCGGCCTTGGGGACCGACCACCACTATCAACGAGGCAATTCGCGGATGGAAGGCCAACGGCTGGGATGATCTCAGCCCGGTCACCTCCCGTCGGTACGAGAGCATCTGGAAACTCCACATCGAGAATGCCATCGGCAAGAATCGAATCGCCTCCCTGAGTCCCTACGACGTGGAGAAATACTTCCGGAAGCTGAAGAATGATGGTGCCGGCCGCGAGACCGTCCGCTACGTCCGTTCCGTGCTCCACCGTGCCTGCCGGCTGGCCCGGAAGTGGAGTGGAAATCAACTCCACAATCCGGTCACCGACACCGAGCTTCCGTCGTGGGGACTTGACGACTTGCCAAAGCCGGTCCGGGCACCAAGCACCGAGGAAGTATTGGCGCTCATCGAGGCTGCGGCCGGGCAGGATCGCCGGTACTCGGTGGCGCTGCGGGTAGTTGCGGCGACCGGGATGCGACGCGGCGAAGCATGCGCACTCCGCTGGTCGGACATCGACTGGGACGAAGCGATCGTGACCATCGACGAGTCGGTGATTCCGGCTGATGGGGGAGCGGTAATCAAGTCGCCGAAGACCCGAGCCAGCATCCGCCAGGTGGCGGTCGACCCTGGCACCATCGACGCTCTCCGAATCTTGCAGGTCGAACAGGAAGCCCTGGCCGCACTGGCAGAGGTTGCAGTGCTTGAAGACGGCTTCGCCTTTTCGGCAGACCCAGACGGTGAGATCCCGCCGTACCCCGATACTCTCAGCCGGGCCTTCAACAAGGCACGTATCGCTGCGAAGCTCCCTTCCGACCTCCATCTGCACTCGCTGCGGCACTTCCAGGCGACATCGCTCGACTCCGTTATCCCGGAGCGTCAGAAGCAGGCCAGGCTGGGTTGGTCGACGGTCCATATGGCGCGCCACTACACCGACCCCTTGTCGGCGGAAGATCGACGGGCGGCCAGGCACATCGGGAATCTTCTGGACGGGACGACGGACGAGGAGCGGGCTCCAGGTTGACGAGGCCGGCATCCGATATGAGCGCCAATCGGACCAGATTGAGCCATCAGGCCTTTGACGGTTACGGGTTTCGGTTGGCGAGCGGGGGATCCTCGCCGGCGATGAGCCGATCGATAGCAATGCGGGGAATGGAATTCGCGCGCCAATCCGAACGACCGGCAGCGGGGAGGTGCCAGCCTTCACTGCGCGGTAGACGATTGATCGGGCCTCACCAAGCAATAGGGCCGCCTCCTCCACGCTGACGAACGGGCGTGGCGTGGTTCTCGTTGTGCGGTTGCTCATCAGCTGCTCCTCGAATCTGCCCGGAGACGACGTGCCGGGAGTTGCATGATCCGAATGGACGTCACCCCCAGGCATGAAACGCGCGGCGAAGCAGTTCGTGCCGCCGCCGGGACGACGAATACTGTGGGTGGATCCCACCCTTTCACGTCAGCTCATGACGTGACTGAGGGTCACCCACCCAACTCGTCAACACCAGGCGGATCAAAGGGGCGTTTTCGGATTGCGCTGTCCGTCCTCTCTTGTCGCAGCGGATTCTGTTGTCGCAGGTCAACAGGGGTGAGTTCGAAGATGGCCGGGACGACGCGCGACGCCCCGCGACGCAGAAGGACGGAATTGTTGGGTCAACTGGATAAGTGTCGCCCGGCTCCGTCGGTGGGGGGGTGCAGGCCCGCCTGGCGGCCCACTGGCCCTGGATTGGGCGTTCGTCCGCATCCAACCGCCGCACATGACGACGATCTAGCCTCGCCAGGCACCCACGGCACCTGGAGTTGAGGAACTGGATGGACGAAAGTCAGTGGATCGGAGTCAGATCGCCGGAGTTCCGCGCCATTTTCGAACGGATCAAGGTGGCGACCCGACTTTCCTCCAAGCTCAGCGGATACTGCATGGACGAAACGGAGTCGATCCGAGAAGTCTTCGAGGAGTTGATCGGCAAGCCCGTTGGCGACTCGTTCTCGCTCATCCCNNTGTTCACTGGTCACGGAGCCATCGACATCGCGGACGAGGTCATGATCGCGAACAAGGTCAACCTGGTCACGGCCGGTCACCCCGTCGAGCCGGACAAACGGCGGGCATACATCACCGTGGAGCCGATCACGGTTGAGACAAATGTGTGGATCGGATCTGCCGCCACGGTCTTGCCCGGTGTGACCATCGGAGCTGATTCCGTCGTCGCAGCCGGTGCAGTCGTGACGCATGATGTCCCTCCGGCGACCCTTGTGGCGGGTGTGCCAGCGACTGTCATCAGGCATCTACAGCGGCACTCGGTCGCTTAGCCCGATTCGGCGCTCGGAATGTCTATCCGCCGAACGCTCTAAGCAAAGCCACTGCCCC
>PLHF01000076.1:0-122 GCA_003138855.1 Acidimicrobiaceae bacterium
AGCCGTAGGTGCCGGTGTCGAAGGGGACGGTTCCCTTGAGCCCGGGGAGCGCGGCCAGACCGGCCGCGGTCAGCTGGGCCGTTCCAGTGAGCACCCCGCCCGAGGCATCGGTCAGACCGAGG
>PLHF01000076.1:149-18472 GCA_003138855.1 Acidimicrobiaceae bacterium
GGGAGCGAGACGGTCTCGGTGCCGTAGGACCCGGAGGCGGTGACGGAGGTGTAGGCCACGCCCTCGCTGCTCAGCGCCGACTGCCACGCCGCAGTGGTCGAGTCCGACGACCCCGTGCCGATCAGGAGCACGTTGAGATTGAGCTGCACCGGGGCGGCCGCCGCCGAGCCGGGGACCACGGCCACCGAGCTGGCCGCCACCAGGACCACCAAGGCGCAGCCCGCCACCGCCTTGAACCGCGAAGACTGCCTGAACACGGACGAATCTGACCGTCCCACGGTGAGTGCTCTCCCTCGCGTCACTCGTCCCCAACACGCGCCTGCGCTGACTGGCACCCTAAGTCCGATTCGGCTCTCCGCATACCCTGGACTGTCGGTTCCCGACCCTGTACATTCGGGCTCAAGATCCGGGCCGACCCCGGCATTAGGGTGCGGCGGGCCCGGTCACGCGGTCGCGGCTCGGGCAGCGCCGGAACCGGAGGACAGGGAGCCTTGCCACCCGGTGTGCTCTGCCCGCCTGTGAACCTGCAGGGGACGGTGGGCGCCGCTGGTGGCCGCAATCTGGACCCCAGATGTGATCTCGTGCGAGCATCGAGAGTCGACTTGAAGTGTTGTCAGGGGCAGGGGAGATCCGCTGTTGCCGAGCACTCTTCCGGAGCCAGGGTTCAGTAGTGGGAGATCAAGACCGATGGCGTGGGTTCTGGCTCCGGACAGGTCACCGTCCCTCCAGGTCACCGGTGTTCTGTCGGGAGCCCGCCAAGGAGTATTGACAGAACCGTGCAGGTGGTACCGACAGATCCCAACGTCATGCGGTGGCTGCCGGTCCGACAGCGATGATTCACGGCTTCCGGCAGATCACGCGGGGTAGTACACCCATGGCATCGCAACACCGGTTTTCAGACGCCGATCGCTCCCAAGCGCTCACGCGTGTCGGCTCGCTCCAGCCGACGCAGCGCCGACACTCTCGCCTGGCGTGCAACTGCAGCGCGGCGATCGGGATCCATGGGGTTGGGCCCGATGACCGCAGCATCCTCCGCCGTCGGTTGGATGGCGACCACTTGCGTGCCCCGCCGGCGAAGTCGTCGCGCCTCGGCTTCGAGGACCAGGCGGGACCATCGGCGCGAAGGTTGGTCGATGGCCAGACGAATCCTGCGTCCGGCCAAGGACATTGGCGAACTCACCAGGACGAGGTCCAGGTCGGCGTCGACCAGCACGTCCGCGTTGGTCGGCGAATGTGTCCCGCCGTCTACAAAGCCCTCCCCGTCGATGCGTACCGGCCGGAAGAACCCCGGGATGGCGCACGACGCCGCCACGGCGTCAGGTAGCGGAGGCTGGCAGTCGCGCCCGAACACCACCAGGCGCCCGTCACGTTCACGAACGGCGCACAACCACAGCGGCTCGCTCGGCCAGGCACCCGGCGCCAGCCGGGAGATTGCCTCTGCGATGAAGTCGACATCGACTGTTCCTTCCGGCGCCAGCCCGGCGAAGAGCGCCAACGGTCGGGCCTCGAACGGGTGGCTGGCGGCACGTGCCAGCCTGGTGCCGATGTCCGTGGGGCGCCGAAGCCTGGCGGCGGAACGCACGGCGGGCGGCTGCGGCGGACTGACACCGGGCAGCAGCCGCCTACCGGCCGCCGACATGGGTCGGTCCTCGGCACGAGCGAGCAGGTCAGCGGCGGAAAGCCCTGCTCGCAGCGAGGTGCCGGTGATAGACCCAGCAGACGTGCCGACAACCACAGCGGCGCGACGGGGATCCCAGCCGGTCGCCTCCTCGACGGCGGCCAGGACTCCAGCGTGGAAGGCGCCACCGGCCACACCGCCTGCTCCAAGCACGAGACCGACCCGAAGTCCTCGGCTAACACCACCGACGGTTACTGCACTCTCGTCGGTGTCGTCGCCCGAACTCATGACTGCAGGTGCAGCGGCGTGGTCATCAGCACGTGTCAGTTCTACACGCCGGAGCATGGGGCCCCGAGTACCCCCAGGCTGCTGGCGGCGATCGCGGTAACGTTTGACGTTGCGGCGGTGGCTGGTGGACCGTCGACATCCTACCGAGGAGGCGGCGATGAGCTCCACGCCGATGGCAGGCGCAGATGCCACGTGGCTGCACATGGATCGGCCCCGGAACCTGATGATCGTCAACATCGTGCTGTGGTTCGACGGGGAGGTCGAGTGGACCGCGCTAGAGGACTCGTTCTTCGAGCGGGTCGTGGAACGGTTCGAGGTCTTCCGGTCACGGGCGGTCGACCCACCTTTGACTATGGGGCTCATGGCGCCTCGGTGGGAGCCGGTCGAGGTGAGCCGGGTCGACCACATCCGACTGGTGAGGTTGCCCGATCCCGGGGATGACCCCGAGCTACATCGCTACATCGCCCGCGAGGTTGCCCGACCGCTCGACGATCGAGTTCCGCTCTGGCAACTGCACCTGATCGAGGGGTACGCCAATGGGGGGGCCGTCCTGCTGCGCAGCCATCACGCCCTCGGCGACGGGCCCACGTTGATGCACATGCTCGACGCTTGGTCAGGGTCGCACCCAGCGGGAAAGGACCCGTCGATGCCGATGAGGCCGCTGTCGAAGCGTGCCGGGTGGTCGGTCGGCGGCATCGGTGGAGACGCCGGCGTGTTGGCGAAGTTGGTGTCGGGCCTGCCCTCGAAGGCCGGCGTTCTCGGGGGCAGGCTCGGCGGCGCGAAATCAGTGGCGTGGACAGCCCCGGTTCCACTCGAGAGCATCAAACAGCTTGCTCGAGAGACCGATTCCAAGGTCAACGACGTTGGGCTGGCTCTTGTCGCAGGATCGCTTCGACGCGGCGTCGAGGGCGCTGCTGGTGCGCTGGTCGAGGCGATGGTACCCGTGAACGTGCGGGCCAAGGAACAGCCGATCGAGTACAGCATGGGAAACCGTTTCGGCCTCGTCACCATCAAGCTCCCGACCGATGTCGACAATGCCCGAGAGCGAATAGCGAGAGTGAAAGCGGACATGGATCGAATCAAGTCCACTCACGAAGCCCAGGTCGTCTTCGACGCGCTCACTGTGCTCGGCGCCACACCGAGGCAGAGTGCCCAGGCATGGGTCGACGCGTTCTCTCGCCGCGCCAGTGTGGTGATCACCAACATCAACGGCCCGCAGCAGCCGTTGCACCTGGGCTCGGTGGAGATCGGCGGCATGGTGCTCTGGGTACCGGCCACCGGCCCGATCGGACTCGGTGTGAGCATCTGCAGCTACGCCGGCGTCGTGCGGTTCGGCGTGATCGCCGACACGGCAGCCGTGCCTGATCCGCAGCGGGCCGTCCAGGCGCTCGATGAGGAAATCCAGGTTGTGTTGACCAGCGGATCCGCCTGATGCCGTCCCGGTGGTCGAGAGTCCTCGCCCAGAGCGCGCACCGTGCCGAGGCGCCACGGTTTCCGGAGGGTCGACTTGTGACGATGCCTGATCCGACGGACAGTTGCGCGAGCAACTGCGCGGGAGCTCGAGACCAATAGCGCGGGAAGTGGCTTCGGTTCAGCTCGTGGTCCCTCCAGTTCACTGCGGTCTCGTCGCTACCCCGCCAACTGCCGAACGGCGCACCCGCCGCCTCGCCGGATGAACCGCACCAGAGCGATGTCACCTCGAGCACTGTTCATGGGGAGCGCTCCGGGAGCACCCCGGCGGCGCTCCGGCGGGAGTTCAACACGGAGGGGTCGTGGTGTCGGGCGGCTCCTGGTGGGCTCGGGGAATGGCCGGCACCGGTCATCCCTCCCGCCCGTCGATGATCAGGCAAGTGCCCGTCGCGGTGGCGACGAGCCTGCCTGTGCCGTCGGTGATCTCGGCACGGGCGAAGGCCACCCGGCGGCCCGGCTTGGTCACCAGGCCGGTGGCCAAGATCGGTCCGCTGGTGGCCGAGAGCGACCGCAGGTAGCCGATCTGGAGGTCGATCGACGTGTAGCCGACTCCCGGATCGAGGGTGGTGTGCACGGCGCACCCCACCACAGTGTCAGCCAGTGCGCACACCACGCCACCGTGGACCATGCCGATCGGGTTGTAGACCGACTCGTCCGGCTCGTACTCGAAGGCCACCCGCCCCAGCTCGATGTCCCGCATCCGCATGCCGAACAGGGCGGCTATCGGGGGAGGGGGGAGGTCCCCGTCGCGGATGGCACGGAGGAAGTCGATCCCGCTCATGGACGGCGCCGCTGCCGCGGTGATGGCCGGGTCGCTCCAGGTCACCGTCTTGGACCTCGGCCGACCCCAGTCGTGGGAGCGGCCCGCCACGGTCGGCTGCTCGATCCGGGTCATACGACCTCCACGGGGGCGAGCCGGGGCGGGGCGGACTCGAGGGGGCCCGGGCCGGTGGTGTCGAACCCGCTCGCCGTGTCGAGCGCACCGGGATCGGCCGGCACCCGGACCGACCCCGGTGGGCCGAGCAGGCAGCAGATCAGGCCGGAGGAGGCCGCCATCGCCGCCACGAACCACCACAGATGGTGGAAGTGGGCGAGCGCCTCGGCCGCCCCGGTCGGAGTGCCGAGGATGACCACGAGCAGGGCGATCCCGAGGGCCCCTCCGACCTGACGGGCGGTCTGGTTGACGGCGCTGCCCACAGCGAAGCGCTCCGGTTGGAGGCTCGAGACCGCGGCGGCACTGAGCACGGGGAAGGTCAGCCCGATCCCGAGGCCGACCACCAGCGTGCCCGGCAGCCAGACCGACAGGTACTCGGGGCGCAGGCCGACCCGGGTGGCGTACCAGACCAGGCCGGCAGTGAAGACGACGAACCCGGTGAGCAGCAACCGGCGGAAGCCGTAGCGGCCGGCCATCTTGCCGGCGGGGCCAGACACTACGGCCACCACCAGGGGGCCGGGAGTCACGGCCAGGCCCGCCCGGAGGATCGAGTAGTGCCAGACGCTGGTCAGGAACAGGATGTTGCCGAGCAGCATGGCGAAGAAGCCCATGGCGTAGAGCAGCGCGGCGGCGTTGGCCACGGTGAAGGACCGGGACCGGAACAGCGTCAGGTCGAGCACTGGCTCGGCGTGCCGGGCCGAACGGCGGAGGAAGCCGGCGCCGAGGCCGAGCGCCGTCGCGAACGAGGCGATGATCCACCCGCTGGACCAGCCCCAGCCCGGCCCTTCCGAGATGGCCAGGACCAGCGCGGCCAGGGCGCCGCTGAGCAGGACCACCCCCGGGTAGTCGGGCGACGACCGGGTCGTGTCACCCCGAAGTGTGGGCAGCACGTTGCGGCCGACGAGCCAGGCGACCAGCCCGATCGGGAGGTTCACGTAGAAGGCGGCCCGCCAGCCGAACCCGGTGATCAGGACGGCGCCTAGCGACGGGCCCGTGGCCACGGCCAGGGCGCCGATCCCGCCCCACAGCGCCACGATCTGCGAGCGCCGCTCGCTCGGGAAGGCCGCCAGGAGTAGGCCCAGCGATGACGGTAGCAGGGCGGCGGCCCCGACCCCCTGGACCAGGCGGCCGGCCACCAGCAGGGGCACCGACGGCGCCAGGCCGGCCAGGGCCGACCCGAGGCAGAAGATGGCCAGGCCGGCGAAGAACACCCGGCGGCTGCCGATCCGGTCCGCAGTGCGGCCGGCGACGACCAGCAGGGCGCCGAACACGATGCTGTAGCCGGTGATGACCCAGGCCAGGGAGGCCTGCGCGTCGTGGGGGAAGGACCGCTCCAGCGCCGGAAACGCGACGTTCACGATCGAGAGGTCGAGCGAGGCCATGAAGGCCCCGAGGGCGGTGACGGCGAAGACCACCCGGAGGCGCCTGCGCGCATGGCGCCCGGCCACAGGGCCGGCATCGGTGGGTTCGATCATGCAACTTAATCTACGGGATTGCGTTGCATCATGCAACCCACTAATCTGGGGACATGGAACGCAAGAGTTTCGCCGGCATGGACTGCTCCGTGGCTCAGTGCCTCGAGGTGGTCGGCGAGTGGTGGAGCATGCTCATCGTGCGGGATGCCTTCCTCGGCGTCACCCGGTTCGATGACTTCCGGCGCCGACTGGGGATCTCGCGCAACATCCTCCAGCAGCGCCTGGCCACCCTGGTCGACGCCGGGGTGCTGGTCCGTGTCCCCTACTCCGAACACCCGCCGCGCTACGACTACCGCCTCACCGACAAGGGCCGGGACCTCTGGCCGGTGCTGACCACCATGCGCCAGTGGGGGGACAGGTACGCGGCCCCCTCCGGACCGCCTCTCGAGGTCACCCACAACGCGTGCGGGTCGACCGCCGACGCGGTACTGGTCTGCGGGTCGTGCGGGGAGCCCATCGGCCCCCGGGATGTGCGTGCGGCCCCGGGGTCGGGTCGGGAGGCGAGCGCGCTCCTTCCGCAACCGTCGCACCGGGCCGGTTGAGCGACCACGCCGTACCCGACGTGGTCGACGACAAGGCGGCGGGCCGGCCCGAGCTCTCCGTCGACGGCAAGTTGTCCGAGCTCGTCAACCAGGTCGAGGACGACTCCGAGGTCTTGGTCCACACGGCAGGAGGCGCTCTGTCACGGGTCGGGGACTTGCCGGGATCTGCGGTCATCCGGCGTGACCGATGCCCCGCAGCCGGACGAGGATACCGGGTCCGGAGCTTCGGTCGGCGGAAACCTCAGCTACGACGGACCCGGCGGCGGGCATCGTAGCGAACGGAGGCACTACCGGTGCGTCGCCGTCGGGCTGGTTGAGCCGGGCCCGTCGCCCTGGCACCGCAATCGTGCGCCGTGGGGGTTACGTGCCCAACCTTCCCGGCGACCTGGGGCTGTGTCGCCGCGTGAGCGAACGTGACGTCCCATCAGCTTCCAGACTGGCCCGGGGATGCCGGTCGTGAGCCTTTCGGAACGTAATCGAAGAACCGATGCGTCACACCGTTGGCTGTCCACTCGGAGCGCAGGCGGGTCCGACGCTCGACACGACGGAGAGCGGTCAACAGGTCACGATTGAGTTCGCGGGGATCGGTCCCTTCCCACCAGCCGTCCACTTCGAAGCCGTCAGGCGTCTTGCTGACCGTGCCGTCAACCAGCCGCCTGAGCACAGGTTCAATCGCGGTAGGGGAGTCGGAACTCACGCTGCCGACAAGATGGAAGGCGGACGTAGCCATGTCGATAGCCCACCACACAAAACGGGCACTGTCCTACTGGCCCGGCATTTGGTGGCACGCTGGCCCGCCTCACGGACGGGCGTGGTGTGACGCTCGTCCGGCACCGCTCACCGGTTCGTCGACAGCACGTCGAGCCACCGATCTGGAGCGAAGTCTCGTGACCATGGGTCGGCGTTTGCTGCGACAATCCGAGAGCGAGTGCCACCGACCGGTACTACGGCGCCTCTTCTCCCGTGCCGCGCGTGACAGGCATCTCTGCCCGACGCTTGATGCCCAGGAGCATCTTCCGTTCCATGATGAGGCTGCCTGGCTCCATGACAAAGGTTCCGAGCGCCCGCTGGAATGGAGAGGCGTCCGGTGTTCCGATCCGGTTTCGGCTGACGAGTCTGGTTCTCCCCTCGCCGTCCGGCTACAGGCAGAAGTCCCAGATCCAGTTGCCGTCCTCGGAATAGAGGACGATGGTCCGTTCGGGATCGAGGACATCGACCCGCAGTCGCGGGCCATTCGATCCAAGTTGCTCAACGTCACCGACCTTCCGGTTCTCGAACAGGTGCGTCACCACCATGTCCCGGAACGCACCTGTCTGCTCGTAGAAAGCTCCGCGCTTGCCCACCGACAACGCCTCGGGTACATCGATCTGGATGTGGTCGATGTGCTCGCGGTTCCAGATGGGCTCGAACAGCCCGTTGGCGAATCGAAACGCCGGGATGTTCTGTGCCGCCTCCTTCCCCTGGAAATGATCAATTCGAAAGACCTGGTCGTCGTCGAATGTCTCCTGGACGACCCCGTTGAGGTGGCGTGCCGTCGGTAGGTCGGTACCGAACGGCTTCTCCATGATGATCCGGGCACGGTCAGTGAGCTTCGCTTCACCAAGGGTTCGAACCACGACATCAGCCGCGTCAGGCGGGATGCTCAGATAGTGCAGCCGGTTCGGCTCGCCGCCGAGTGTCGCCTCCGAGCGCCCGACAGCTTCGGCCAGACCGGTAGCCCCGTGCGACTCGGGCACGTAGCTGATGCGCTGACGGAACCGGTGCCAGTGCTCTTCGCTGATCTCGCCCCGAACGAATTCGTCGCACGCCGACCGGGCGACCCCGTGGTACTCGTTGTCGTCGAGCTCCTCCAGCGAGGTTGCCACGATGCAGTACTCCCGACTCGTTGTCCACCGACTCGTCGAGTACGAGTCGCGCTTCGCCCCCATCGACCTCCGACACAGTGATCCCGGGAATGCCGCGGGCCCACGTCGCGTCCCGGTCCCCCTCCACCCGCGCCACCAGCCGGCGCGGACCGCTGCTGGCCACGTCGCCGATGGCGTCGATCCCCGTTGGGTCCAATCCGGCCAAGGGCTCATCCAGAACGAGCAGTTCAGGTCCGTGCACCAACGCGGCGGCAAGTTGCACCCGCTGCTGGTTCCCATGGGGGAGGGCATCCACCTTGCTGTCCGCTCTGTCTGCGACGCCGAGCCGCTCCAGCCATGTTCTTGTCGCTACCGTTGCGTCGGGCACGCTCATCCCGTGCAATCTGCCGAGGTACTCGAGCTGCTCGCCTACGAGCATGGCCGGATACAGACCTCGTTCCTCCGGCATGTACCTGAAGCGGCGGCGCTCGTTCTGGCCGACAGGGGCCCCGTTCCACCTGACAGTCCCGAAGTCCAGCTCGGTCAGTCCGAAGACGGCGCGCACCGTGGTCGTCTTGCCGGCCCCATTCGGGCCCAGGAAGCCCACCACCTGGCCGGAGGGAACGGAGAAGGAGAGATCGTCGAGGGCGGTGAGAGCCCCGTACTTGCGAGTCAGCCCATCGAGTTCCAAGGGGCCACTCACCACACCAGACTACGTGCCGCATGGCAGGTTCACGGATGCGCTCGGACTGGTCGCACGGCAGTGCGGAACCGCGGCCCTTCCGTTGGCCGGGGGCACTCCTGCACATGCCCGGGCAACGTGTCAATCTCCAGTTTGCGATGCCAACCACCGGCGCGCTGAGCATTCGACGCCCTACCGAGCCGTCGAACTCTGCATCACCGAACGTGAAGATTCCCCCATCAGAAGCAACCAGGCGATATCCGGCGCCGTCCGGCGCCGCCGGTCAGGTGCGTGCTGGCATGGTCGGAGCGAGCGCGTCGACCTCCGCCACTTCCTCGGGGGACAGCCTCCATGCACCGGCGGCGACATTCGCCCGAACCTGTTCCGCCTTTGTCGCACCGGCGATCACCGAAGCAACCACCGGCTTGGCTGCCAGCCACGCAAAAGCCAGATCCAGGAGGGTGTGCCCTCGCTCGGCAGCCCACGCGTTCAAAGCCTCGACAACGTCAAAGTTCTCATCAGAGAGCTCACCGGCCGCGCGATCACCCCACCGTTGCAGGCGCGTGCCTGGGGGTGGCGCTTCGCCCCGGGAGTACTTGCCAGTCAATAATCCACTCGCCAGAGGGAAGTACGGCAGGTAGGCGAGGCCCAGATGCCGGCATTCGGGGAGGACCTCCTGCTCGTCCTTCCGGTTGAGCAGGTTGAAGTGGTTCTGCACGCTTGCGAATCGTGATCCACCGGGGACCACAGCGGCGTCGGCCTCGCCAAGCTGTGCCGCTGAGAAATTCGAGCATCCGATCTCGCGGACCTTGCCTTCGTGGACCAGCTCGTCGAGCACACCGAGGGTGTCGGCAATGGGCGTCTCGGGATCAGGGCGATGCAGCTGATAGAGATCGATCCGGTCCGTACCGAGTCGCTGCAGACTTCGCTCGACCGCCTCACGCACGTAGCGAGGGGCGGCACCCCCGGTACCGTTCTCCCCTACGGGACTCCCGAACTTGGTAGCGACGACCACCTCGTCACGGTGCCGGCCCAGTGCTTGACCCAAACGCTCCTCGCTCTCGAGGTACGAGTCGGCCGTATCGAAGAAGTTGATTCCGGACTCGAGGGCTGCGTCGACCACCGGCGGAACCTCGTCCCCACGCATGCCGAAGCCGAAGTTGTTGGTTCCGAGGCCCACGAGGGATACTTCGAGCGTTCCGATCTGTCGCATGTCCATGATCGCAGTCTTGCCACACGCCTTCTCGATGGCAAGCCGCCGTCAAGATGCCTGGGCAACGGGTTCCGGCACTCAGCCCTTACGGCCCGGACGGTTGATTCGCCCACTCAGCCATCACAGCTGAGAACGCTGACTCGTGCCCTCAGGCTTCAGAGCTGAGCACATTGGCTTGGTGACTCAGCCGTCCATGCAGGATCTCTAGAACTTGGAGCACACAACCGCCATTCTGCGATACCAAGTTCGGACATCGTTGGTCCCGCTCTAGACCGAGGCGAACAGGTCACCGTAGCTATCGATGCGATCCAGCACCTCGGGTGCGGTGAACCGAAGCGAAGCGGGGTCACCCGACTGGTGACATCGTTCCACTTCTTCCCAGGTGACAGGGGTCGAGACCGTGGGTTCGGAGCGGGCCCGCAAAGAGTATGCCGCGACGGTCGTCTTGGCTGGATGGTTCTGACTCCAATCGATCAGCACTTTTCCACGACGATGGCCCTTGCGCATGTTGGAGACCACCAGGTCCGGAACTTCCCGCTCCAGATCCATGGCGATCTTGCGCGCATGTTCACGCGCCAGATTCCAACTCGGTCGGTCGCTCAGAGGTGAATAGAGATGCAGTCCCTTGGATCCGCTGGTTTTCGCGATGCATTCGAGGCCTTGGTCGGTCAGAATCCGAGCAACGTGGGTCGCCACACTGCAACATTCGACGATCGTCACCCCTTCGCCCGGATCGAGGTCGAACACCAGATGGTCGGGTGGACCGGGAACAGTGCTCCACATTGGTACTCGCCAAAGCGGAACATGGAACTCGACGGTGGCCAAGTTCACGGCCCAGATCAGTGTCGGTAGATCGCAAACCATGAGGTACTCGACGGCGTCGCCATCGGCAGTCGACGGCACACTGACCTTCCGCGCCCATTCAGGGGTGTGTACCGGCGCGTGCTTCTCGAAGAACGAGGGCTCGTCGACGCCGTCGGGACACCGCTTCATGGTCAGAGGCCGATCTCGAAGGTGCGGCAGCATGACCTGGGACACCTTTGTGTAGTAGTCGATCATCTGCCCTTTGGTGAAGCCGGTGGCCGGGTAGAGCACTTTCTCGAGATTGGACATGGTGAGCTCTCGGCCGCCCACGATCACTCTGTTCGACGCGGTGTGGTCAGGAACCACGGCGTACACCGTTGGCCGTATTCTCCGGTCGACAGCGTCGCAGTGTCGGATGCCGTAGACGGCCCGGTGGAATCCGGCCAATCAGCCTGATCTGATCGACCGGGTTTGGTCGGCACCACTCGGTATCCGGCTCCAGAGCAGTAGGAGCGCTTTCATCGAACGAACCGGCCAAGCGCTCAAGAGGCGTCAAGTCAGTGGACGGCGGCTCTGGCGGGATGCGGGTGAAGCCAGTCTCGTCCTTGCCCACGCAGGACAGTCTGCCTCGGCTCACCATCGCAGGTGCACCGAGCGAAGAGGCGCCAGATGTAGCTCGGTATCTGCCACGCATTGGCATCGAGGCACTGATGGCGAACTTCTGAGCGCATCGTCCTTCATCTGGTCCTGATCGTGGCCCGTAACTCCGAGCAGGAGAACGTCAGCTCGGCCCATCTGACGCACGGGCCGACTCGCAGCCCGAGGCGAGGAGCGAGGCCGCAGGCACCGCCGAGAAGCCTGCCCGATCGGGACCTTCGTCCCTGCTACCCGACAGGGGAATCCCACATAATGAAGAAGGCACCGACCTGGGGTGAACGGGACCGGTTGCTTGACCCGTATCCCCGTCGAGCGGGAACAGGCCGGCTCCCGACACGGAGGCGGAGAAGGGATGGCAGGCATGCCTGAGCGACCAGAGCGATTCGACCGGACCGAGGCCCTGCATCGGTTGCGCGACGAACAGTTCGATGTCCTCGTGGTCGGGGGGGGAATCACGGGAGCCGGGGTCGCGCTCGATGCCGCTGCCCGTGGGCTGAGTACCGCGTTGGTCGACAAAGGGGACTTCGGCTCGGGGACCTCGTCGGCGTCGTCCAAGCTCGTCCATGGGGGACTCCGCTATCTCCAGCAGTACGAGGTCGGCCTCGTGTTCGAAAGCCTCTCGGAGCGCCAGACCCTGCTGCGCAATGCGCCGCACCTGGTCCAACCGCTGGTTTTCGTGATCCCGCTGTTCGGAAAGGGTGGTGTGGTCGACAAGACCATTGCTCGGACGTACTCGCTGGGACTGTGGATGTACGACCTGTTCGGGGGCTTCCGGATCGGTCATCGTCACCAACGAGTGACCGCATCAGAGGTGCAGGGCCATCTTCCGACACTCCGGCTCGACCGGTTGGTTGCCGGGTTCCTCTACTACGACGCCCATGCCGACGACGCCCGGCTGACATTGGCCATTACTCGGACCGCCGCAGTGGACTACGGCATCGTCGCCGTCAACCACGCACCTGTCCTCGAGATCCTCAAGGACACGACCGGCCGGATCTACGGTGCACGCGTCACCCCGGAGGACTCACCCATCGGGGAGATCGAGGTTCGCTCCCGCATCGTGGTGAACGCCACCGGGGTGTGGGCGGACGAACTGAGGGACCTCGACATCCGCCATACCCACGTCATGCGGCCGGCCAAGGGGATCCACGTCGCCGTGCCCAATGCCAAGCTGCCGTGCGACGTGGCCGTGGTCCTCCCTTCGCCGTCGGACGGCCGCAATGTCTTCGTCATCCCTTGGGGCGGGATGACCTATGTGGGGACGACCGACACCGCCTACGACGGGGACCTCGACCACCCAGGCGTCGAGGCCTCTGACGTCGCTTACCTGCTCGAGGCAGTCAATGCCGCGGTGAGCAAGCCGGTGCGGCCGCAGGACATCACGGGTACCTGGTCCGGGCTGCGTCCATTGCTGGCCGGCGCGCCGGGCCGGCGGCGGCCTCCGAGTGAACGGACCGCGGATCTCTCCCGGCGCCACACGGTGTTCGAGTCGCCGTCGGGTCTCGTGACCATCACTGGGGGCAAGCTCACGACCTACCGCAAGATGGCCCAGGACACGGTGGACGCCGTTGTGCGTCAACTGGGAGGAGAGGCGCGGCGTTGCTCCACCAAGCAGCTGATGGTCCGGGGATCCAGGGGCGTTGCCACCCTCCTCCAACCGGGTACCGCCGCCCGGTACGGGGTCTCCGAGGAGGTGTTCTCCCATCTGCTCTCCCGCTACGGCGACGAAGTCGCCACCGTGCTCGATGTGATCAGTGAACGACCCGACCTGGCCGAGCGTCTGAGCCCCAGCCTGCCGTTCCTCGCCGGCGAAGCGGTCTATGCGGCCCGATACGAGATGGCCACCACCGTCGAGGATGTCCTGTCGAGACGGATGCGGGCATTGATCTTGGATGCGGACGCCGCCACCTCGGCCGCCCCCCGGGTAGCAGAGCTCCTGGCCGCCGGGTTCGGTTGGGACCAGGCGCGCATCGACAGTGAGGTTGCTCGCTTCACATCACTGGCGGCCTCCACCGTCTCCATGCTGGGTGAGACTTCGCCACCGTCAGAGCCCTCGGTTCCGGTTGTGCCATTGCCACCAGAAGGTTCACGGTGACGGGGCCGCCCGTCTCCCGCCAGCCCCCTATCGCGGTTGAGGGCAATATCGCTGAGATCGGCGACAGGTTCGCCGGGGCACGGGTCGAGTTCGACCATGCCTTGATTGCCGAGCTCCGGAGCGCCTGCGCCGTCGTCGATACGAAGCCTGAGGCGCTCGTCGCCGCCGGCCGTGACTGGTGGCCGATCTCCTTGCACTGGGCGATCGCCGGTGAGGTCGGCGGCCGTCCGTCAGCAGTGGCTCGGCCCAGCTCGATCGAGGAGGTGTGCGGCGTCCTCCGCTGCTGCAACGAACGAGGCATCCCGGTCACCGCGGCCGGCGGACGAAGCGGCGTGACCGGAGGGGCCATTCCCGTTTTCGGCGGGGTGGCACTGGACATGCGCGGCCTGGCCGGCGTCACAGCAGTAGACGAGACTTCATGCCTGGTGACGGTGCTGGCCGGCACCTATGGGCCGGAACTGGCAGACGAACTGGCCCGCGACCACGGGCTCACGCTCGGCCACTGGCCCCAGTCCATCGACATCTCGACCGTCGGCGGGTGGGTGGCGTGCCGGGCGGCCGGCCAGTACTCCACCCGCTACGGGAAGATTGAGGACATCGTGGCCGGGCTCGAGGTCGTGCTGGCCGACGGCCGGCTGGTCCGCACCGGAGGCCTGGCCGGCGCCGGACCGCGGTCGTCGACGGGGCCCGATCTGAGCCAGCTCTTCCTGGGCAGCGAGGGCGCCCTCGGGATCATCACGGCGGCCCAGCTGCGAGGACGGAGGCTGCCCCAAGCCGAGCAACGCGCGGCATTCGCCTTCCCGACCTTCGACGAGGGCCTGGGTGCGCTCCGCCGCACGCTGCAGCGTGGAGCAACGCCCGCCGTCGTACGCCTCCACGACGCCACCGAGGCTGCCCGGAGCTGGGGAGTCGATGACGGGCACCTGCTTCTCGCCCTCGATGAGGGCGACGAGTACGTCATCGACGCGGCCATGAGGGTCCTGACCGAGGAGTGCCGTGATGCGACCCGTCTCGACCCGGCCATCGTCGGGCGGTGGCTCGAGAAGCGCAACGACGTGTCCGAGCTCACCGAGGTCACCCGGCTCGGTATCGTGGCCGACACCATCGAAGTGGCCGCGACGTGGTCAGAACTGCCCGGCTTGTACCACGACGCCCTCGCCGGGCTGGCTGTCGTCCCAGGCCACCTCTTCAGCTCGGCCCACGCCTCCCACTCGTACTCCGACGGCGGCTGCCTCTACTTCACCTTCGCCGGCCAGGGAACCGGCTCCGACGACGTGGAGGCACGTGAGGAGTTCTACCGTCGCTCGTGGTCGGCTGTCATGACGGCCACCCGCCGGCACCGCGGATCGATCAGCCACCACCACGGCATCGGCCTGGTGCGCTCGGGGTACCTGGCCGATGCCCTCGGAGAGGGATTCTCGGTGCTCGAGGGCATCAAGGCGACCCTCGATCCGGTCGGCATACTCAATCCGGGGAAGCTTGGACTGAGCAACCCGTACGGGCCGTCGCCGTGGCCCGCGCCGAAGGTCCCGTCCGCGGAGGTGGAGAGAGGCGGCGATCCCACGGCGGGCGTCGGCGGGGCGCAACCATGAGTGTGCTCGTGGTCGACGTCGGCACGAGCGATGTGCGGGCCTCCGCGGTGCGCCCAGACGGTCCCATCGAGTGCATGCGGTGGCGAGTAGTGCTGGCGGTGTCCCCGGAGACCCCGGACTGTCGGAGTTCGACCAGCGGGAGATGACCGTGGCCGTGCTCGAGACGACGCGTGCCGCGCTCGAACAGGCCGGAGCGGAGTCTCGGCCACGCAGGCTGACCGCCACTACCGACCACGGGGAGTGTGGCAGGAGCGCCGGCCGGCCCACCAACCCGATAGCGGAATGGGGGAGGTCGGGTCGTCAGATTCGAAACGATGCGCTCGGGCACGGGGAGTCAGGGCCACCAGCGGTCGATTTCGTCGTAGACCTGTGGCCTGTGGGCCAACGCCACGTGTGTCACTCTCGGCAATTGGCGCACAGTCGAACCAGGGAAAAGCCCCTCGCCCGTCATCTCGCTGAGTATTCCCGACGCACTTGATGCGGTGACCAGCGCGTCGCCGAACACCCTTGCCAGCGGGTGAGCGGGGTCGGCGGTAAGGCCACCGGCAATGATCAGGTATGCGGCTCGCTTCAGCATTGCCACATGATTCGCCACCGGTCTATCACGGGCGTCGAGGTCCTGGTCCAGCCAGTCCTCATCAGTGATTGCACCGAACCTGAGATCCTTGATTCCCGCACTTCGTGCGTCGAGACCCAGGCCGACCAGGTGCGTGGCAGGAATGGGCAGCGACCACAGCGCGGCGCTGGTCAGACTCACGAACACTTCGAGTGGCGCTCCCGTGTTCGGCACCCCGATGAGCACCACTCGCCGGGTCTTCGAGGTCCATGATCGCCGAAAACGGGCGAAACCGTGCCACGGTCGCGTGGTGAACGCGTAGTGGCACGCGGACCTGACCACGAGGCCGCCCATGCTGTGGCCGATCAGTGTGATGTCGCTGACGGGAACGGGCCATGCCGCAACGAGGTAGTGGAGCAACCTGGCGAACTCGCGCCCGTTGGCAGAGATGTGCCTGCCGGTGTTGTAGCGCAACGAGACAGGTGTGACGCCGTGGTCGCGGGCGAGCAAGCTTCCGTAGGTAGTAGCGGGGTCGCCGGGGAAGCCCCACACCGATTCCGTCGACATCAACCCATGGACAAGTACGGCAATTCGGCCAGTCGCCCGGGGCAATGCCCCAGCGAGGCTGTCGCGATTGATTGAGAGGACTTCGGTTCCCGAGTGCACGGTCATGGGGATGGCCAACTTCGATCCCTGATCGGCGAGCCTGTCACCGAAGAATCCGTTGACCACTGCGAGTGCCTCGTCGCGCCGACCGGGCGCAGCGGTCAGGAGGCGCAAGAGTCGTTCGGCGCTGGCCAGGATCAAACCGCGTTCGCCTTCGGGCGTATCCTGCTGCGCATACCGATCGTCGGCCATGAGCCGAGCCTACGGCTCGGCAACAGGCCACAGTGCTCGACACCAGCGCGACTTGATACATCTCAGAAGTGACCACCCGCCTCGACCTCGAGTCATCATGCTCCCGGCCTCTGGGGCATCCAGCGCTGTTCCCGGTCGGAATCGGTTTCGGGCAGCGTCCGTGGATTGGGGGAGGTCATCGAATACGGTCCAGCAATGGCGTCTTCGCGTGATGGCCCGAATTGCCGAGGACCAGCAGCAGAGGGCAGCGGCGCGGGAGGAAGCACAGTGAAAGAAGCTGCTCACCGCGCCTGGGGATCTCAGACACGCACGTTGAGAACGCTGAACCCGGATCTCGGCCATCAAAGCTGACGCGTCCGATCGGCAGCCACGACTAATGCTTCAGCACCCTACGGTGGCGTCGGCGCGAATTCCGTGTTCAACTCGAGGAATTGATTCACGAGGGCTTCCAATCCCACCGCAAACAGTGTCCACTCCTGGTCCTCACCATCGGGACCGGTCGGACGAATCATCAGCTCGATGTTGTCGCTTGTGTGCCGTCGCAGCGAACACCCTTCCGAGTACGCGATCACCGCCATCGTGAACTCCGCCATGGTCCAGGGCTGGCGAATCCGAAGACCGAGGAATTCCATGAATCCGGTGAGGGCCTCGCACCAGAACCTGGAGACTGACGTGTAGCCGACCTTGAGCGCTGCCTTGATGCGCCGCTGCTGATCTGGTGTCGTCGTTGCGGCCGCCATGGCAATGACGCTGATCCACAATGACCAGCTCGTCGAGCCGGCGATCGCGGTGCTGCTCGCAGCTCCGCCGACCCGGCACGCCTCCTGGACGGCCCGAGCACGGGACTCCGCCGTCGAGAGGTCGAGCCCACCGATTACGATCTCGACGGCCCGGACCGTGCCCTCAGCCTCCTGTCGTCCCTCGTCCTTGGCGATGGCGACTAGCACGTCGGCCTGGAAGTCCGCCTGGTTCTCCCATAGACGCCTGATGACCGAGGCATTGGTGAGCCGCACGCCCGCCTTCTTCTCCACCCGCTCGAAGACCTTCTTGAACGTGAGGTTGCTGGAACCGGCTTCGAGTCCGTCCTCGAACAAGATCTCGCGCCCCTCTTCCAAGAGCATGGCGCGCAGTTCCTCTCGGTTCAGCCTCGCCTTGCGCCGTTCGGTCAATGGTCCGCGCTCCGTCGACCGGTCCGGGGACGATTTGCCGATGGGGCTCATGACGCAATCATGTGCCGATTTCTCACACGAGTCGAGATCTTCCCTTCGGTTGTCGGGCCGGTGGTCAAGAGCCTACGCCGAGCCGACCGGCCTCACGGAATGTGCTCGTGAGCTGGTGTCCGTCGTCTCTCTTGGTGGCCGAGCTCCAGCGTTGCGATTCGGGGTTGCAATTGTGCATTACCCAGGCCAAGATGGCTCCGACGGGCGGCGGATCCCGAGCGAGTTTTACCAGCAACAGAGATTGCCGGGCACGCTCGAGCGACTGGCTACTGGCGTGGGGTAGCCGTCGATCCAGGTCCAGTTCATGACCTGCGAGCGGGGGTCGCCTCGGACTCAGTAGGTGGGAGCACCAGCTCATGCCCTCAACCTCGACAGCTGAGAACCCTGATTGGGGAGACTCACATCCGCCAGGCAGTAGTCGCCGGTCCACCCGGTCTGTGGACGATTGTCCTCCCTCCGAGTTGGTTCCGACCGA
>PLHF01000111.1 GCA_003138855.1 Acidimicrobiaceae bacterium
TCACGTGGTGTGCAGGTCGGGTCATCGCAGACGTGCTCGGCATGCGCTTCGCTCACACGCCAGTCGCCGAGCCGTGGGAGTCGCATCTGAACCTGGCGGCCGGTGAGGTGGCGGCTCGCGACCTCCGAGCTACTGCCCGAACGGTGCGCCTCCCACTCATCGGCTACGAGTCAAGTCCGGTCTTCGAGGTCGACCACGCCGATCTCGCTCGCGTGGCAGCGAGCTACAAGCCTGACCCAGCGATAGTCTTTCGGCTGGCACTCGACCAGTCCCGCTATGACGTGACCAGTGCGGGGCCAGCACTCATGGAGAAGTACTGGCTGGGTCGCCACCACAAGCTGCCGTCGACCCAACTCCGCATCGCCGTGCACATAAGGAGAGGCGACGTTGCGGCTATGCGTGAATCCGGTCACGAACAGTGGGCAGAGCGATGGCTCGACCTCAGCTACTTCGAGGCAGTTCTGTCCTCGATAGACGCGGTGGTCGGCCCCCGAGGCCGTCAGGTCGTAGTGGTCTCCGAAGGAGACCCGTCCGACTTCTCGACCCTCGTGCGCTCGTTCGGCGCCGAGCTCGTTCTGGGCGGCGACCCGACAGCCGCATTCGACCGGCTGGTCGATTCCGATGTGCTGGTTGCCAGCCCGAGCGGTTTCTCATTCATCGCTGGGCTCGTAAGTGGGGCGATCACACTGTTCCCGGCTCCGTGGTGGCACGCGATTCCGGACGAACCCCGTTGGATTCCTGTGATACATGATCTCCCCAGCATCGAGTTGGATCTACGCGATCGTCTCCCCGACTGAGGATGCCTCGCCCAGTTGAGGATCTCCCGTCGGACGGACATCTCTCACGGCAGGATGTCCATGCGCGGTATCCAGAAGTCCAGGGGCCGCCCGGCCCTCGAAGTGCCCGCCCGAGCTCCGGCGAGACCGCGGTCGGTCTGGTGCTTGATGGGGCCGGAGGATTGCCGATGTGGCCAACGACACCGGTCGGTGGGCACTGTCGAGGCGGGCGCTCTCGGCAACTTGCTTCACGGACTCGGCCTGTTCGTGTTCGGCCGCCGATCGGCACAGCCGGGAGCGATCGCGAACAGCGAAGCATCGTCCTCTTCCCCAAACAACCAGACCGGTCATGCTGGGTCCATGAACACCGCGGCGATCCATGTGTGGAGTCGGCCCAGGTGAGCGCGCCCTCGACTCAGCAAGGCCATTGGGGTGAGAACGCTGGTCATCGGGACCACGTGTCTTCAGCGGACGAGTTGGTCAAACATCAGTTCGTCCAGCGAAGCAGCCTCGACCATCGCTGCAATGACTCGATGCGTGAAACGATCCACCTTCTGGCGCAAACGCCAAGCGTGATCCTAGAGACCGGGACGTCTGCCTTGGAAACCACTCATCTCTGTTGTTTGCTGCCATTGGCCAATCGGTCAGTGACCCGCATACCGCGAGATCCGACCGACATCGTGGCAGCGCCGCTCCGCAGTGCAGCGCGTACCGGCCAGCAGCTTGTAACGTCAGCCGGGTAGCAAATGAAACGCGTCGTGCTCCTCCGAGACCCTATAGCCGTGTTGGTGGGCCGCTGAATAGATGGCCTCGGCCGCAGGGTAACCGGACCGCTCTGAATCGTGAAACTCGCGAGCGTCATCGATCACCACAACATGGCCTCCGACGGCAGCACTCAGAATGGCGTCAATTTCTGCCTCGATCGGCGATATCGCATCGCCCAGCGACGTCCTGCCGCCAGAATAGTGCGCGTCCAGCCAGAAGAGTCCAGGTCTATCAAGCGTGCCCACGATTCCGGTAAGCACCAAGGCGCTGTCGCCCAGTACCAGCTCAGCGTTGGCCTGATGACGAGTCCGTCGTAGGGCCCTCGCGTGGAGCTCCGGCGACAACTCCACAGACACGATCCGGTCGAAGTCCTTGCGGAGCGCCCTGACTGTATCGGCCTTGTAGGTCCCGGTCTCGATCAGCGCTCGCAGGCCGTATTCCCGAGCGACGCTCCGGAGCACTTGCCGCTTCACCGCGCTGGGCGCGGGCGTTGGGCACCCTGCCCGTCGCCACATTCTCCCCTGGTATCTCGAATAGGCAGGTTCCACCAGATCGTACAGGCCGAGGTCGCGAGCTCTGTCGCCTGCCGTCATGGGGGTCGAGGATAGCCTGCGGGAACAGGTCGACGAATACTGATCGCGGACTCAGTTGCCCCTTTCGGCCATACCGAACGAGCACTTGTCCACCAGGATGCCCACAGAGCGGCTGAACGCGCGCTGTTGGACACAAATGACCTCGGGATCGTAACCCGCTCGCCTCCCTCTTCAGTTTCGATGCAGCCCTCCATTCCGCCCGTCTCCAGACTTGGGCTCTCCCGGGTTCTCACAGGCCGTAGCGAAGTGGTCTTCGCGGGATTCTCTAGCGCATGGCGACAAGAGACCGGCCTGAGGCGAGGCGCGCCCCAGGGAATAGCCGTTCCATCTCGCGTCGGCCAAGCAGGTTCGTGTCCTCTACGAACCAGTCTGTGATGTCGCGAGACATCGCGGACAGACGAACCTATGCAGGCTACGTGATCTTCGCCTTCGGGGCGAGGGGCTGGTAGTCCTTTTCCGGATCGAGCGTGAGGTGTCTGAGGAGTTCGCCCTCTTCGCTCAGCACCCGGATGTCGAGGTCGGCAACCAGGACGATGACCCGGCGTCCCGTGTGCGCCCGTCCGACTCCCACGTGGTGGAGCTTGGTCCCGTGACGCAGGGTGAAGACCCCGGTCTTGTCGATCCTGTCGTGGCGGACCCGGGTGTGGGGAGCCATGGGGTACTTGTCGGGGTCAGGTGATGCCTTGGTCAGGGCATCGAATGCCTGCCGTGGCGGGACCATGCCCCGGGCCGAATGGGGCCGTGTCTCGTTGTAGT
>PLHF01000133.1 GCA_003138855.1 Acidimicrobiaceae bacterium
GATGTCGTCTGCGATCTTCATCGTCGTGACGCCTTTCTCGAGGTCCTTCGGATGGATGAAGCTTAGAACCCACAAACTCGATTGGACAAGTCGGGATTTTCCCGATGTGGAATAGGTTCCTATATTGTGGAATACTGCGCCCGGAGCTCTCGCCACCAACGGCAGCCAGGCGACGATGTTCCAACAGAACCGGACCAGCAAGGAGCACCCCACGTGGCCAACCAAGAGACAGTCCACCTCGCACTCAGCGACAGCGCAGCACGTCAGCTCGCCAACGCCACCAAGACCACGGCGCAGATGTCGACGATCACGCCACGCTGGTTGGTGCGTTGCATGCACTGGGTGCCGGTCGAGGCCGGCATCTACCGGCTCAACGAGGTCAAGGACCCCGAATCGGTCGACGTCGCCTGCCCACCCCGGGACGAGGCTGAGCTGCCGCAGACGTTCGTCGACTACGAGGAGGCACCCCGCGAGTACTTCCTGAGCTCGGTGGCCACCGTGCTGGACGTGCACACCAGGGTGTCCGACCTCTACAGCAGCCCCTACGACCAGATCAAAGAGCAGCTCCGGCTCGCCATCGAGACGATCAAGGAGCGCCAGGAGGGCGAGCTCATCACCAATGCCGAGTACGGCATGCTCGCCAACGTCGCCGACGACCAGCGCATTTCCACCCTCTCCGGCGCACCGACGCCGGACGATCTCGACGAACTGTTGACCAAAGTCTGGAAGGAGCCGGCGTTCTTCCTGACCCACCCGCTCGCCATCGCCGCCTTCGGCCGCGAGTGCACCCGCCGGGGGGTGCCACCAGCAACCGTGAGTCTGTTCGGCTCGCAGTTCATCACCTGGCGGGGCATTCCCTTGATCCCGTCGAACAAGGTGCCTCTCGAGAACGGCAAGACCAAGGTGCTCCTGCTCCGTGTCGGTGAAGAGCGCCAGGGTGTCGTGGGCCTCTATCAGCCCGGTCTCGTGGGGGAGCAGAGCATGGGCCTCTCGGTCCGCTTCATGGGCATCGGCCGCAGCGCCATCTCCTCCTATCTGATCTCGCTCTACTGCTCGCTCGCCGTGCTAACCGACGACGCCCTCGCGGTCCTCGACGACGTCGAGGTCGGGAAGTTCCATGACTACGCCTTCAAGTACACCAAGTGAGGTGAGCGCCGAGTCGCCGGGCCTGCCCGATGCAGCGGCCCTGACTCGGCTTGCCAACGAGATGTTCGCCGAGCACATGGGCCATTCCGCCGCGAGCGTGGTCGCGCCCTGGGATGCAACGGGCGAGGATCTCCCCGTTGTGCCGACTTTGGCGGATGTCACGTCGATCGCGCCGTCGGTCGTGCCCTTGGAGAGCATCCCGAACTCGCTGGACGAAGGGGCCGAAGTTGCGCCTCTCCTGATGGGTTCCGACCCGTCCGGTCTCACGGCACTCGTTCCGACCAACGTCTTCGACGGTGTCCCTCCGATTCGGACATCGGTCCCCTCGACGCCCTTCTACTTCCTCGACGAGGCAACCGGGGTGCTCCCCCCGAGCGAGGTGCCGGTTCCACCACCGGGTCCTGGGCTCCCACGACCGGACTTCTACTTCGTACGCCCTGATCAGCCCTGGGACGGGCCGGCACCAGAGCTGGGGCCCGAACGCTCAGTGCCGTTCGACGTGGAGGCGGTCCGTCGCGACTTCCCCATCCTGGCCGAACGCGTCAACGGCCGGCCCCTCGTCTGGTTCGACAACGCAGCCACCACCCAGAAGCCCCAGGCGGTCATCGACCGGCTCGCCCATTTCTACGAGCACGAGAACTCGAACATCCATCGCGGGGCCCACGAACTGGCGGCGCGTGCGACCGACGCCTACGAAGGCGCACGCGACGCGGTCGCCCGCTTCCTCGGCGCTCCGTCCAGCGACGACATGGTCTTCGTCCGCGGCACCACCGAGGCCATCAACCTGGTTGCCCAGAGCTGGGGCCGGGCCAATGTGGGCCCCGGCGACGAGATCGTGATCTCCCACCTCGAGCATCACGCCAACATCGTGCCGTGGCAGCAACTGGCAGCCGAGCAAGGCGCTCGACTGCGCGTGATCCCGGTCGACGGCAGCGGCCAGATTCTGCTCGACGAGTACCGCAGCCTGCTGAGCGACCGCACCCGGCTGGTGGCCGTCACCCACGTCTCCAACGCCCTGGGCACGGTCGTCCCCGTCCATCGGATCGTGGAACAGGCCCATGCCGCCGGCGCCCGGGTGCTGATCGACGGAGCCCAGTCGGTGCCCCATCTGCCCGTGGACGTCCAGGCCCTCGACCCGGACTTCTACGTCTTCTCGGGCCACAAGATCTTCGGGCCGACCGGGATCGGGGCCCTCTACGGCAAGCAGGACGTCCTCGAGTCGATGCCCCCCTGGGAAGGGGGCGGCAACATGATCCAGGACGTCACCTTCGAGCGGACGATCTACCAGCGACCGCCCACCCGGTTCGAGGCCGGCACGGGCAACATCGCCGACGCGGTCGGGCTCGGTGCGGCGCTCGACTATCTGCAGCGCATCGGCATCGAGAACGTGGCGCGCTACGAGCGCGCCCTGCTGGACTACGCAACTCCGGCGCTGCAGACCGTGCCGGGACTCCGGCTGATCGGCACCGCCCCGGACAAGGTCAGCGTCCTGTCGTTCGTGCTCGACGGCTACCAGCCCGAGGAGGTGGGCCAAGCACTGAACCGTGACGGTATCGCCGTGCGCGCCGGGCACCATTGCGCCCAGCCGATCCTGCGCCGCATGGGACACGAGGCCACGGTCCGGGCTTCCCTCTCGCTGTACAACACATGTGAAGAGGTCGACGTGTTGGTGGCTGCGCTGCACCGACTGGCCGCAGACGCAGGCCACACCCGGCGCTGAGGACGCCATGGTGGCCGGCAGGTCGTCGCAGGGGCCGACCCGGACGACGGTGTTCACACCGGCGGGCTCTTTGTCACTGACGCAGCGCGACGCAGATCGGCGACCCCTCGGGCCTCGGACGACTACCGTCAGGAGCGCGATGTCACCCGAAAGAGAGCGCCGGACCGGGAGCCAGGCCGTCGAGCGGGCGCTTACGCTGCTGCGCTCCTTCGAGGTCGGACCGCCCACCCGGTCGCTGAGTGAGTTGGCGCACGGGACCGGTCTGTCTCCCGGCACCACCCACCGCCTTCTTCGGGCCCTATGCAGTGCCGGACTTCTCCAGCAGGACCGGCTGACCGAGCGCTACGGCCTCGGACCCGGCCTTGTCCCGCTGGGCTCCAGAGCAGCTGACGCCCTGGGCATCTCGGCCGTCCGACCGGTGCTTGAGTCGCTCGCCGCCACAACCGGGGAGTCGGTCAGCCTGGGCGTACGGGACGGCGACGATGTCCTGGTACTGGTCTGCATGCCGTCGGCCGAACGCCTGCGCTTCGATCAGGGGGTAGGCACACGCGTGCCCGCCTATGCCTCGGCCATGGGGAAGGTTCTGTTGGCGTTCGACCCCTATCCGGACGAGGCTGTCCGTTCCCTGCCCCGGCTGGCCAAACTCACGGGATCGACCATCACCTCCCGCACGGTGCTGGGCAGAGTCCTCAAGGAGACCCGGGCTCGGGGCTGGGCCATCAATGACGAGGAGCGCGAGCCGGGCGTGCGAACCGTCGCCGCGCCAGTGCGAGCGGCCGACGGTTCGGCCGTGGCTGCGGTGGCCGTGCAGGGCCCGTCGTTGCGCATGACCGACGAACGAATCCAGAAGAGTCTGCCTGGTCTTCGAGCCGCAGCAGACGAGGTGTCTTCGCGCCTGACCGCACGCATTCCTTTCGACGTCGCCCGCACGACGGCCGGTCCACCGGGTTGATCGGCCTGGCCGCCGGCTGCCGGGGTCCCGGCACGCCGCGTCGGAGCCTCCGAGTATCTGACCGCGAAAGCGGTTGCCCGTTGAATCAGGTCAGCGCGGAAATCAGCGCCGGCCACAGTTGTTCGTCCGCCACCAGAGACTGCGCCGAGTAGCTCGCTCGCTTTGAGGGCGCTTCGGAAATCAGCGGGGTCCAGCGCTCGCGACAGCAAGCACTCGGTGCTACGTGGGCCAGAAGGTGGATCACCTGTATAACCGGTGATAGGGGACAGTGGGGAGTGTGCGACCTCTGCGATTCAACAGGGACCGATAGGGGTAGCGTCCTGCTGATGGCAAACGAGTCATACCGACGCATTATTCACATCGCGACCAGCGGCATGCTGACCCCGCGTCTGCTTCGCTACGCGTTGGACTGCACAAGCGTCGACCGCATCCTGCTCTCAGGGGACTATCCCTTCCACCGACTCCACGCCGCAACCATCGCCGACTTCCTGCAAACGCTTCCTGGCCGCGAGGGTCAACAGAAGATCGTTCACGCCAACGCCGAGTCGCTCTACGGCCTTACGCCGTCCCCCTCTGGGCCAGGCGATCAGACAGCGCAGCTCCGGGAGCAGTCATGAGCTCGGTCTCAAAGAACGCAACCGTTCTCCTCATCGGCGCCTCTCGCGGCCTGGGCTACGCGATCGCCGCGGAGTACATCGACCGTGGGTCCCAGGTTGTGGCGACTGTCCGCGGTCCTGCCCGCACCGCGCTGCACGAGCTGCAAGACACCGCCGGCGGTCGGCTGGAGATCGAGCACGTCGACATCAACGCGCCGGAGCAGGTCCAAGCCCTCCGCGACCGGCTCGGCGCCCGCAGGTTCGATCTCCTCTTCGTCAATGCGGGCGTTACCAACCGCCCGGAGGAGACCACCGCGGACGTCACAACCGAGGAGTTCACCCGCCTGATGGTCACCAACGCGCTGAACCCGATGCGGGTCATCGAAACGCTCGGCGAGCTCATCGACCCGAACGGCACCATCGCGATTATGTCCTCCGGTCAAGGCAGCATCGCCAACAACGAACGCGGCGGCTTTGAGATCTACCGAGCCAGCAAATCCGCCCTCAACCAGCTCATGCGCAGCTACGCCGCCCGTCACCACGACACCAAGCGAACGCTGCTTCTCATGGCGCCTGGCTGGGTCAAGACCGAGCTCGGCGGCCCCAACGCCCGCCTAACCATCAGAGAGAGCATCCCCAGCCTCGTCACGACCATCGACGCCCAACGCGGCCGCACCGGCCTGCAATACCTCGACTACCTCAGCCGGACCGTCGCCTGGTGAGCAACAAGGCGCCGAGCCGCGGCCCGCTCAGCGCAGACCAGCTTCAGATCAGGCCGAGCCCCAGCACTTCCGCTTGGTCGCCAACTCGGCACTCTGGGTATTGGCTGCTGCTTTGGTCGCCAACCGTGGTTGGGTCGGCGGCGGCGGTCGTTAGAACCGGCGACTCGGCAAAATAGTCCTGCGAACTCGCGGTCACAAAGCGCTGCACTTCACACTGCTATGCCCAACGATCCACTTTTCCACACGCCCGGAAGTACCGCGGTGAGTCACTCTCCCGGCGGTGGGGGGCACCACTTCCGATCCCACGGGCGAGATCAATCGTCCCCCGCTCGTACGTACCTCACCGGGTCGTCCGGTGGAGCGGGGCCTTTCGCCTCTAGTTGCGAAGGGGAACGGGGGCCATGATGGATACGTAGCGAGGCCAATAGGGCTCCGGTGCACGTCACGAAGTTGAAGAAGGCGAAACGAAATGGCTGGAGAGACAGATCAGATGAAGGGCAAGGCGAAGGAAGCCGTCGGCGACCTGACCGGGAACAAGGACCTGAAAGCGGAGGGCACAGCGGACCGCCAGGCCGGTGAGGCCAAAGAGAAGGTCGGCAAGGTCGAAGAGAAGGTCGACGAGGGCATCGACAAGGTGAAGGACGTCCTCCACAAGAAGTAGGGGTTCGTCGTCCATCCAGCGGTTCCCGAGGACTGATCAAGAGGGTTGGTCANNGTCGAATTCGGTGGGTTGCGCGTCCTGCGGCCCAAGAACGTCGGGAACTATGTACATCGGCCTTGGAACACTCGTCTTGGTCCTGGTAGTCGTTGGGATCGTCTATTTCGTCCGTCGGGCGTAAGCTGCACTTCGGGGGCGTCGTCAGCTTGGGTGCCAACCACGCACCCGGCGAAGCCTCTGTATGTCGTGGTCACGAACCAGACAAGTAGATGGAGGCACAAGAAATGGGTTTGACGGGAATGGGTTTCAGCACCGTGGCTATCGCTGCGGGTGCGATCATGTATTGGGCAGTGACCTACCAGGGGCATGGCTTCCGATTCTCGACCGTTGGGGTGATCCTCATGGTCGTCGGTGCCATCGGTCTGGTCATCTCGACGATCGTGTTCGCCACGTCACGTCGTCCTGCGGGCGGCCGTCGGCATGCGTACGACAAGCAGACCATCGATGCGGAAGGTCGCTCGACTGAGGTACACGAAGCGGTCAAGTAGTCACGGGACTCCGAGCACCACGGGGCCGAGTGGCTGCTCCGCAGCGTCCCTTCCTGCCGTCACGAAGTGGACACCGTCCTTCGCAGCCGTCTGATCAGGTAGTCGCTGGTGGGTCGCTGTCTCATCATGCGGCGTTACCAGTAGACCGGGACTCGAAGAGCCCTCTCCTTCGGGAGGGGGCTCTTCGCTTGCCCAGAGTTCCCGCCTGTTGGGTGCCCCACTCGTGCATGGTAGGGGCGCATGCAACAGGAGCAAGCACGGAGGGCCCCCTGCGCTGGCCGCAAAGCACACAGAGCTGCACTGGGCAGCCGGTGCCGTGGCTGCCGCCGACCACACCCGCTCGGGCGCAGAACAACGCGCCAGAACGACGGCCGTCGCCATCCTGGCCGCAGCGCAGAACGGCACCTACGCGTGCGCTCGCCAACGGCAAGCATGCTTGGCGTGGGGCGGCTGGGACCACGCCGTGAACTGTCAGGGGCATCCCTTGGTTGCCTCCCAAATGCTGGGACTACTCTTGGAGGATGCGCCCCATCCGATGGATCATTGGCACATCCCTTCTCGGGCTGGGAGCGGCCCTGCTGGTCACCCGTCGCGAGTTGGAAGAGGAACGGCAGGCTCACCAGGAGACGGTCCTCGCCTTGGAGACCATCAAGCAGGTAGCAACGCCCCGTAACGATTCCTAGGAGCCAGTACGTGGTCCGGAGCGCAGGTGGCGTGACCCCGCTCGACGGCCCCAGCCCAGCCCCACCGGCCCATTGGGGATGTGGGGCATGACAGGACCAATCAGGTGAGATAGTGAGCTATGGATGATCTTCCCTATGTGCGGAGTGTGAGAACTGTCGAAGAACCACTGGATGCTGCTCTGCTCGTGGTCGCACCACAGGAGCGACAGAACTTGGAAGAACTGATTGCCCAAGATCTCAAGACTCCAGTCGGAGAGATGGAGATCATCCCGGCGCAGGAAGACTCCTCGCTACCGGAAGGCCACCACACATTCGAGTTCAGGCTGCATCACACTGCCTGAGGTCGCCGCATTTGCAGGCGACCGGGGTACTCGTGACTGCCAACGAGGGCGGCCACGAAGTGGTCGAGGGCGGTTGGTGCTCGGCGAACGTCCGTCGGTAACAGACCCACAGCCGGTGATCAGGGGCAGGCTGAACAGAACCAGCGTCGACCCCTGATTAACGGTCCATGGAGTGGATTTTGTCGGCCGTGATCGTCAGGATCACCCGAATCTGATCGCGTCCGCCGTACCACTGGTAGGGGCCACCGGTGTACCGCTGGGCGAGGACCTCGATGTGCCCCGCCCCGCCCTCGGTCGTGATGTTCGTGACACGCCCACGGACGGCGAAATAGCGGGAGGGGTCGGCGGCGTCGCAGACGGCGACGGACACACGGGGGTCTCGCCGGATGTTGCGCATCTTCTGGTGCGTCTGGACCGTGTTGATGACCACGTGTTCACCATCTGTGTCGACCCAGGTCTGGGTCGTCTGCGGCGAGCCGTCCGGCATCAACGTGGTGATGAAGCATGGGTTCCGGCCTCGCATCAACTCGACGAATCGGTCAGGGAGATCCACGTCCATGACGCTAGTGCAAGGCTCAGATCTCCCCGTCGGCGAAACAAGGCCGATGGGTCGCCACAAGATGACGTACTGCCCCGCCTACCCGGC
>PLHF01000153.1:0-42427 GCA_003138855.1 Acidimicrobiaceae bacterium
TGGCGGAAGAACAACCCGAGGGTCAGCTGCTGTCGTGTCTGCGAACGGGCACGCCACATCAATGCCGATGAGGCCTGTCGACTCTGCTGGCGCCAGGCCATGGCGTCGAAGAGGCCAAGANNGTCGCCTCGGCGTCACGAACCTCGTCCACCACGACGATCGAGGCGGGTTCACCAGCTGTGCTTGTTCGACCCGCCCAAGCGGACGTGGCTGTCCCTTCACGGGTTTGGTGACCCACCGAATCCGATGCTCGCCAAGCTTCTCGACACCGCCTGTGTCGACCACGCCATCCAACACGGGTGGAGCAAGACCACCACCCAACGGACCCGCTGGTCGTTGCGGGCGCTGCTCGGCGTGCTTCAACACCGTGCCGGTCCGTTGCCGACGAGCACGGTGATCGCTCGAATGGAAGGAACGGGCTGGCCGGTGCGGCCGGTCATCGCCATCCTCGACCAGGTCGGGATGCTCGACGAGGATCGCACTCCCGCCATCGAGACCTGGTTCCAACGACAAGTTGCCGGACTGCCTCCCCAGATCACGGCGGAGTTGCAGGCCTGGTTCGACGTGGTGTGCCACGGCAGCACCACCACACCACGAAGCAGGCCGCGCCAGCCCGGACTGATCAAAACCCGCTGTTATTGGGCCCTCCCCACCATCCGATCCTGGGCCGAGGACGGCCGGCGATCGCTGCGCGAGATCTCTCGGGAGGACGTGCTCGCCGCGCTGCCTTCCAGCGGCAACGACCGAGCCACGACCGCCATCGGCCTGCGCTCCATCTTCAGGGTTCTGAAGGCTCGCAAGATCATCTTCATCAACCCCACCACCCGACTCGACGCCGGCACCGTAGCGAGCCGTGAACCGCTTCCCATCGATGACGATCAGCTCCGCGAGATCCTCCAGAGCGACGATCCCGCCCGGGCGGCGCTCGGTGCACTGATCGTCTTCCACGGATTGAGCAAATCCGACCTTTGCGCTCTGATGCTCACCGACATGTCCAGCTCCCGCCTCACCATCGGTGATCGGACGATCCCACTCGCTCCGGCCGTTTGCGAACGCATCGCAGCCTGGCTCGACCATCGCAACGCTCGCTGGCCCAACACGGCCAACCCCCACCTGTTCGTCCACTTCCGGAGCGCGATCACCCTCGGCCCCGTCGGGAAACAGTGGCTTCAACTCACGCTCGGCGTACCCGTCCGGGCCCTTCGCGAGGACCGCATCCTCAACGAGGCCCATGCCACGGGAGGAGACGTCCGTCGCATCGTCGACCTGTTCGGCATGAGCGCCAATGCCGCCGGTCGCTACACGAGAACCGTCGATCATCCCGATCTCCTCGAATTCGACGAAACTCGGTAGCCCCATCACCGCGGAATCACCCCATAGCCCTCGGGTCGCGGAACCCGAGTGCTCCAGAGCGCTTCAAATCGGGCGACCACGCTCGGGTTCGAGCCCCGGTGGGCTTCGGAATTCCCGAACTCGAGCGCTTCCCCACGGAATTCCTGGATCGGACCGACCTGGACAGCCGATACCGGAAGTGACAGCCCCGGGAACACCGACGTTGCCCGACCGGTGACGCTCACGCGGATCAGGTCCCCCGGCATGATGTCGACGACCACCACCGGGTCGGCGACGTCCGAGCCAGGTCCGCTCAGTACTGAATTGGCCTGCACCATACCGGCAGCGGACCCACCTCCCAGCGAGCGCGCCACCCGGTCACCCTCGGATGCGGCCATTTGGGCCAGCTGGGCAGCATGTGCCCAGAGAGCGAACTGGACCACTGCCAACAGGACCACCATGATCACCGGGATCACCAGAACGGCTTCGACGGTCACCGACCCGTACTCTCGTTTGACCCGTGCACCGGTACCGGCCAATCGAAACGGTTGGATCCGGGCGCCGACTGACGTGTCTGGGCCGGCCACCCGATCGACGTCCACCATCAGCCCAGATCGATCGAGTTCGCTTTCGTGGTCACTTTGGCCACGATGATGGCCCCGACAGCAATTGCCAACGCCGCGAAGATCGCCGTCAGGATCACCTTCTCGACCACCGAACCCGCTTCGTCCCATCCGCCCGCAACCCGGGCTCGCGCACAGAGATAGGTCCAAAGCACTCCCAATTGAGTCGAAATCATTGTTCCTCTCTTTCATCTTGACGGTTGACCGAACACGAAGGACCGGACGCGGCCGGCTGCGCCACCGCGTCGCATGGAGATGCCCTTGCTCTCCGACTGAACTGCCGTCCTGGCGAACCTCCTCTGCGTCGCCATCAGAAGCCGCCGAGGATCCGGCTGAAAGCGGGGTATCCGATGAAGAGAAGGAACCCTATGAGCAGCAAGGCACCAGGAAGGAACAACCGCTCCGTCATCGCGTTGGCAGCGGACTCCTCTTCGGCCTGTTCATGACGGCGGAGCGAGGTCGCACGTGCAGTCAGGGATTGGCGCACCCTGGCTCCCTCCGTGCCGGCGAGTTGAAGTGTGGAGGAGAGCTCGACCAGTTCGGTCATTCCGAGTTCTTCGCCGAGCTGACCCAGTGCCGCCCAGGGGGACCTTCCGCTCTCCCGCGCACCCAAGAGTGCCGTCGACAAGCGTCTTGCTGCCCAATCAGGACTGACCTGGGAGGCGGCGAACAGGGCACCCTCGACCCCAACTCCCCCGGCAAGGCCCAGTACGACCATGTCGACGAAGGTTGCAACGACGGTTCTGAAGTGACGACGACGTCGCTTCGCCTCACCGAACAGCACCGCGATCGGCCAACAGATCCCAACGCTGACGAGGACGACGGACATGACGGCCGGCACGGCAAGTGGAACCCCCGCCCCGGCCACCTGGCAAGCGATCCAGAGAAGAGGCGGGGTCAACAGACCAAGTCCACCCCCAGCGACCACCTGGAATGCCAGCGTCTCTGCGGACTCGCCGGTCACGGCCAGGTTGGACGAGAACACTGCCGCTCTGGGACCAGTCGAGAGGCTGCTGCCACCGACCCAAGCGGTCACCGATCTGCCCACTCGCTGGGAGAGTTTCGGTGGCTCCCCGTGGCGTGACCCGGCATCAACCGATCGATTCAACGTCCCGACGATGGCATCGAGTGTCGGGGGAGCTGTCCTCAGACCGAAGAACACCCCGAGAACCCCGACTCCGGCGATGGCACCCAACCCAATGGCAAGACTCATGGCTCGACCACTTCACGACCCAACAGCCGCACCGGCTTCGGGGGCCGGGACAACGAAACCATCAGAGTCAAACCGGCTGCATACAGAGCTCCGACAAGGGCCAACGTCAACTGTCCGGTGACCGATCCGAACGGCGCCAGATAGGGATGAGCCAGGAGCACCAGGCCGACTGCAAACGCGACAGAGAAGGCCATGACCGTCCGAACACCGCTACGGATCGACGCTCTGCTTGTCTCAATTCGGAGTCGGAGCGCCACTTCCTCCCGGGTCGAGTCCGCCAATGCCGACAAGAGGTCACCCAGGCGTTGCGCGCGAGTCGTGACGGCCAGCAGAAGCGCGCACACCACACGATCCGCACAGGGATCCCCGACATCTTCGGAGAACTGAAGCAGTGCGTCACGTGGGTGCACGCCGGCAGTGAGCTGCGCCGAAAGCCGGGTGGTGGCACTTCGGATCGGGGCGGGACTGAGCGCAGCGGTTGCAATGATCGCCTGCCCCAAGCCAGCTGAAGCAGCAAGAGTCCCCTGGAGCATCTCGGTCCAGGTTGCGACCGCCTCCACCTTGGCAATAGACGCCGATCCCGACGTCCGGCCGAACAACTTGGGTAACCCATAGACGGCGCCAGCCGCAATCGGCAATGCCATCGGCCACCCGGTTACCGCGACGAACGCCGCCCCCACTAGTCCAGCCAGAAGGAGCAATGGCGCGTTCCTGCGAACCTCCGTGAGGATCAGTCTTCTGCGCGCATTCGACTGGCCGCCGTTCGGGTCGCTCCTCCACGTTGCCGCAATGCCGACAATCCCCAGACCGAAGGCCGTTCCACAGAGGATCGACACGAACCCCTTCATGCCAACGCCCCCGAAAGCACGGCGCCCGAAGGCTCGTATCCGAATCGAGCCAGTTCCCGAAGGGTCTCGGGACGAAGAGGAGATGCCGCCACCGCACGCCGATCGGCGCCGGGACGGAAGATCTCATTCGAAATGACCTGCACGCCCTCTGCATCGACCACTTCACGTATCGACGAGACGAATCGCCGACGAGCCGCTCTCGACGGGAACCGACGCAGACTGTGAGGATCGTCATGCCATTCCGCGTTCTGTGACTCAGGCCCGTCTGAACGGTCCGCCACCGACTCGGCCCCATCGTGCATCTCGCTGTCGAGATAGACGACGAAGTGAATCGCGCCCGCAATGAGCAGGTTGCTCGCTTCCAGAGGAAGGCGCTCCGGAGCCTGCACCGCATACGAGGCGATGCGACGGAACACGCCTGACGAGGAGTCGGCATGGATCGTGCACATCGAGCCGGACCGGCCTTGGCTCATTGCATTGAGCATCGGGAGCACCTCGTCGCCCAGGACCTCGCCCACGATGACTCGATCCGCGTTCATCCGCAGCGCCCGCCGCACGAGGTCGGCAACAGATATCAGTCCTTCTCCCTCGACGTTCGAAGGCCGAGCCTCGAGGGCGACCATGTCGGGGTGACGCTCCGACGCCGTGTCGAGACCCAGCTCAAACGCTTGTTCGATCGTCACGATGCGCTCCCGAGGCGAGATCTCCGCAGCCAAGGCCCGCAACAAGGTGGTCTTGCCCGAGTTCATCGCCCCGGCGACGATGATGTTCTTCCTTGCCCTCACCGCCGCTCCGAGCAGCGAGGCCAGTCCGGCGTCGATCGAACCGAGCGTGGTCAGGTCCGCCAACGAAAGATCCGCGTAGCGATGCCGTCTGACGGAAACCGCAGGCCTTGCCGAGACAGCCATCAACGCGGACAATCGGCTGCCGTCGGGCAGGCGGAGGTCGAGCTCGGGTCGAGCCAGATCGAACCGACGTTCCGAGAGTCCGAACTTGCTCGCTGCTGACCGCAACACGTCGACCAGCTCTTCGTCCGAGTCGGCTACAGGAGCCATCTGCATCTTGGAACCATCGGCAAAGGTCGCCCAGACACAGTCGCATCCGTTGACATCGACGTTCTCTATTTCCGGATTGTCGACGAGGGTTTGAAGGGCGCCCAGACCGAAGAGGGCGTCGAGTACCGATCGTGCAAGGTGCTGCTCGCTCTCCGGTCCACCGATCGACTGCAGCAATCCATCGTCGTCTGCTGCCAGCCTGTCCAGGTGGGAGAACACCCGCTGGCGGGCGAACTCACGCCGGTCCTCACCGAGGAGGCCGACGGCAGCTGGTGTGGAGAGATCCTCGGCCACCAGCTTTCGGATGGTCGTTGTCAGGGAGCCGGTCACGTCGGCACGTCCTGCAGCCTTGCCCGGGGACCGGGCTCGGGGGATACGCCCGGGTCGAGTGGAGCGACGGAATCCTCAGGACCTTCGCCTGCAATTCCTTCACTCGGACAGTCCTGATCTGCTCGTGCAAATGGACGCTTCCGCTGATCTGGACCCGAATCACGGAGCGAGTCCGAATTGCCCCCTGCATCGGACGCCAGATGCCTCGACAGCCGAGAGACCGAAGCGACAAGGAGCGATCGCATCAGTCGGCGTCCACCTCCCGCTGCCCCACAGGCAATGCCCGCTGCAACCGGATCGGACGGCAACTCTCCGAACAGGCGGATTCCCGTGAATGCCTCGATCTCGACACTCTGGTGGGGACCGGAACCGATCACCACCAGGCCAAGCCGGTCTTCGTATCGGGAACGCAGCGCAGGGGCCCGCTCTCGGACCTGGACCACTGAGGCCGCATCGCTACCGGTGACCACCACCACGGAGTCCGATCGATGCAGCCACGCCTGTGAATCGTCGTCTGCCTGCCGCAGCCGACCGAGGTCGACCAAGGCATCCCAGGGGTCATCCGGTGCGGACCAGGTTCTCGACAACAGGGAGACCTCTGCGCTCTGCGCCGGCGGAAGATCCGAAGGCCTCGTGCCGACCAGGACATCGAGGCCTCCGGGGAGTTGTTGGAGGTGCGGCGCGATTGTCGCACCGCCCCCCTCACGACGAGCTGATGTCGCCAACGTCGGCCATCCACACCTCGCCGACAGGCCGAAACGTGTGGCGAGGTCCCCTCCACTCGGATCGCACTCGACCACCATCACTCGGCGGTGAGCCGGCCACGTGCCTCCCACCAGGCAGCACAGTGTCGTTACCCCCGGCGCACCCTTCACGGATAGGAACGACACGACCGTCATTGGGCACCGCCGGCCGGAGCACCGCTGACCGGTGCGCCGCCGAGCTGTCCCCCACTGCCCTGCGGAAGCAACACCAGGCTCACCTCGCCTGCGCTTGCCGCAGTCGATACCTCCGCAGCCAGAGTTCTGGACACCTCGACGGATACCAACAGTGATGCGCCGTCGCTGGAGTTCGCCGATGGAGGACCGACGTCGAACACGGTTGCCTGCGGCACCAGCACGCCCGTAGCTGAACCCCCGCCATCCTGTGAGCCAGAGCCAGAGCCAGAGCCAGAGCCAGAGTCCGTCGCCGTGGCCGTCGCCGGTGCACCGGGGCTCGCCGATTGCACGATCATCACCTGGTCCCCGGATTCCACGCCTGCCGATGGGTACTCGCCGTCTTTCAATGCCATGCCCACCACCGCTTCGCCAGCGGCGATCGGAGCGGACCCGGCGACATCAGCGAGGGTGAGGAGAGAGCCCGCGGGAATTGTCACGGCAGCTCGCTTACCGGCGAGAAGCGGAGCACTGGCAACCGGGATCGGCGAGACTCCTGCCGAAATCGCCACACTTGCCTGCCCGAGGTCGGTTCCGGATATGCGCTGTCCCTCTTGAATCGTCTGGACCACGATGAGAGAAGGTGTCTGGTGGTTCGCCGACGAGTAGACGCTGGCGAACACTGCAATGCTGGTGAACACAAGCAGCGCTGAGACGATGGCAACCAGCGGCCTCCGACTGCGAGAAGTGACCGGCAGCCGGAACCCGGTCTTCGATCCGCCACGGGTAGGCGCTTCTCGAGGTTTCCCTTCCATCAATGACGTCATGATGTAGGCCCTTCGTCGGGGGGCGCGGCCGCAGGCGCTGCAGAGAAGTTCGAGTTGATGCTCTGCACCTGCTCAACCCGAACTGTGCTCCTGCTCGACGTGAACAACATCGGCAATTCGCCTCCGCCTGCGGCTCCCTGAGCGGACCACGAAACCGCCCAGGAGACCGTTGCAGAGACAGCGAAGGCGCCGTCGTCCGGATTGCCGTCTGGAGAGAGCTGGCCAGCAGATGATCGCAAGTAGCTGTACTCGCACTGTGTTGACTGGCCGGACGAAGGTTGGCTCAGGTTGTAGGGAGCGCCCGGTCCGGGGCACGTCGTCTGGCCTCCGTCACCCATCGACCAGGTGACCACGATCGGGTTGGCCACAGCGGTTGCGCTCACCGAACCCACTGATGCGGTGACCGAGTAGGGATGCCAGATGCCGGCGTCGATCCACAGCCATGTCGGCAGATTGACCACGGACATCGCCGTTGGGTTGAAATGGCTAGCCGGCGCGGGTAATGCCAGCGAGCGCTCAGCCTGCAGGGCGACAGAGCGGGGGTCAACGGCGGGCGAGCTCGGGGTGGACTGATCGGGGACCCATTCGGTTTGCGTGGTCTGCGCCCCGGTCAATCGATCGTTGCAGGTGACCGAGTACCACGCGCCCGGAGTGGGGCCGCCCGGGGCAACGCCACCCTCGTTGTTCAGTACCAGGTCCGTATAGATGCATGTCCAGGGGTTGGTGCCTTGCCCAGAACCCCCTCCCCCACCTCCGGGGGACCCAGGGGCACCCCCTTGCGCCCCGCCACTACCCGCGCCCACGTTCACCGTCCCGCCAGGACCGTCACTCCCGCTTGCGCCCGCATGCGCCGATTCCGCTGTGCCGGTCAGCAGCGCCGCGGTCGCTGCGAGTGCCATGGGGAAGATCAGCGACCGGTGCATGCGCCTGCTCCCACCGTCTGAGTCATCAGTTTCCATCCGTCGGGTGTCGACTCCATCGTCGACTCGAAGAGCTCGTAGTCAACTTCGCCCAGGACTCCGGCGACCGGCACGCCGGACGTCGCGGAGACCACGATCTCCGCATCGTGCACGCAGGACCGCACTTCGGCAAGAGTTGCCTGCATACTCAGCACGCGTGGGGTCCCGAACCGGACAACACCCTCGGCATGCTCATCTGCCTCGCTCATCTGCTCCAGCAGCGATCGGCTGGCGTCGATCTGGGGTGGCACCGTTGTCGCAGCCAAACCTGGTGTGCTGGGGTCCGCGGAGAGTGCAGCGGAGTCAAACGCCTGCTGGGCTGCGATCCAAGCCGCCACCACCTGGTCGGACTCACTCGAAGAGTTCCCGGGCGTGCCTGCCACCGTGCCTGCCACCGTGCCTGCCACCGCCGACGTGCCGGCTGCGGAGATCCGTGCGTGGCCGGCAAGAGGAGCGACGCCGCAGGAGGTGATGAACAGGCCCACGGCCACGGCCACGGCCACGGCCACGGCCACTGGACCGACCCGCGTCGTAGATCTTCTCGATGTCAGCTGATGAGTGGCCTGCCCCTGCATAGGACGGGAACGGTACGGATGGTCGCAACGAGGTGCGCGGTTGATTGCACGACGTGTGCAACTTGTTTGGCAACGCGGAGAGGGACCGGCCTCCTGGCCAACATGAGGTCTGGGCACTTCCTTCGGACGCTCGTCCACGTCAGCAGCGTTGGGCACGCACCTTGCCGATCGCCTTGCCGACGACCTTGCACGCGGTGCCCGAGACCGACGTCGTTCCTTGCCGGAACCCCGCAACTGCCGGTTTTTCCTTGCTGCGCAACGCATTTCTGTCAACAGATCACGGTGCACCGCCGATCACCGGTCCAGTGCGCCACAGCGAATCTCCCGGCGGCCATGAGGAAAACCGGCAGTCCGGCTGCTGACGGGTTCGGAAGAAGGGGTCTTCGGTGCACCCGATCACCGATACTCGGTAGTGGTTACCCTAAGTGAATACTTGACCACCGTGGGCTGTCGCTCTTGAATCAGCAGAGCACCGATGCCAGTGCGATCCGGGCGACGATGACGAAGGCCGGTCCGACCTCGGTGCGCCTTTCAGCCGCTCCATGTGGGCAAGCTCGCGTCAGAGCACCACGCGGTACGGCCGCCCCTACGGCCGGTACCGGTGCCTGGCTCTGGTCAGACGCCGTCCATGGGAGCCGCGACTGTGCCCGGAGAAGCGCCGTGGGCGCCGAAGGCGCTGTCGCCGGCGGCTGCTGCAGTGGCAGTGGAAGTGGCAGTGGAAGTGGAAGTGGCCGGTCTCTCTGGGTCAGCGGCTGATCCCGAGGCGTCGGCTGTGTGCCCGGTGACCAGCTTGGCGCTCATCTTGATGGCCTTGACCGCACTGGTCGCGCCCGTCTGCAGCACGATCGCCACGGCCAGGAGGATGATCGCCAGATAGCGGAACGTGTGGGATCCGAGCATGAGAAGCGCCACCCGGCCCAGGACGTAGGGCGGTGAGCACACCATGGCCCCGATCGCCCCGCCGATCGCCGTTGCGGCCAATTTGTCGCGGCTCGATCGCTCAGACTTGACGCCGACGAGCCTGGCCGGCACTGCCACGTACGCGAGCATCATCACCGCCACCACGATCCCCAGGGACAGTCCGAACCACCCGAGACCCCACCGGTCGGCCACCACGGTCGCGAATCCGAGCGCCAGTCCGACCCCGAACCCCCACGCGAAGATCGTGCGCAAATGCGTTCGTGCCTTGGCGAACGCAGGGCGGATCTCCGGTGCGCCGGGCTTGGCGATGGCAAAGGCGAAGACCGCGTTGAGGAAGAAGCTGCCCGCGGTGATGGCGGCGACTGCCAACACGACGGGGATCAGCCACGGCCCTCTGAAGATGTGGAACTCCTTGCCGTGGAGCACATGGGCCTTGAGGTCGAGCATGGCGCACCAGATCCACATGGCCGGAAGGATCTGCACCAGGGTCAGGCGCCAGTTGGTGAAGAGGAGCTTGACGCCCTGGAAGAGCATGGCAAAGGCGCCGACCACCATGGCGAGCGGTGCCAGCCAGCGGCTGCGCTGACTGAGCGCCAGCACTGCGCTCTCCACCATCTGCTCGTCGCCGTCCCGGATCGCGGTGACCAGGCGGCCGATCAGCGCTCCCACAGCCTCCCGGCGGGACTTTGGTGGTCGGACCTTGTTCGGCTCCGGGCCGAAGGCTGATTCGCTCTCCGCCTCTTCCGGCTCCGAGGGCCCTGCCGTCCCGGTACCTGTTGCGCCTTCGGGGTCAAGAGTCAACGGCACACCGGTCCGACTCGGTGGCGGCATGGCCCCGGGAAGAGGTGGCAGCTGGCGATCCCTCTGTGGTGCTGCGCCCCGTGCGTCATCCGCGCCCAGGATACTTTCATCGCCCGACCATGCCCGGGCCCCCGGCTGGGACGCCTACCAGGGTCCGGGAGGTCCGGGGCCCCGGGTGCGGCCCCGGTGCGGCACGGAAATCCGCATTCGGGGCCACCTGCCAGGTCGGTGCGGACGGAAGCCGTCCTCCGGGCTGGCACACTGGTCGCCATGGCAGCCCAGTACATCTACACCATGCGTGACCTGCGGCGGTTCTATCCGCCCGACCGGGAGGTGCTCAAGGGCATCAACCTCTCCTTCTATCCGGGGGCGAAGATCGGCGTCATCGGATCCAATGGCTCCGGCAAGTCGTCCCTCCTGCGCATCATGGCCGGGGAAGACGACGGTTTCACCGGCGAGGCCCGGCTGACCAGCGGCTTCACTGTCGGGTTCCTTGCCCAGGAGCCGCAGCTCGATCCCACCAAGGACGTCCTGGGCAACGTGTCCGAGGGTGTAGGCGAGGTAAAGGCACTGGTGGACCGGTTCAACGCGGTGTGCTCGGCCATGGGCGAGCCCGACGCCGACTTCGACAAGCTGCTCGCCGAGCAGGGCGAGCTCCAGGACAAGATCGATGCCGCCGGTGCCTGGGACCTCGATCGGACGTTCGAGATCGCCATGGACGCCCTCCGCCTGCCGCCCGGAGACGCGGACGTCACCACCCTGTCGGGTGGGGAGCGCCGCCGGGTGGCGCTCTGCCGGCTCCTCCTCTCCAGGCCCGACCTGCTCCTCCTCGACGAGCCGACCAACCACCTCGACGCCGAGTCGGTGGCCTGGCTCGAGCGCACCCTGCAGGACTACCCGGGGACGGTGGTCGCCGTCACCCACGACCGATACTTCCTCGACAACGTGGCCGGATGGATCCTCGAGCTCGACCGGGGTGCGGGCATCCCCTGGGAGGGCAACTACTCGTCGTGGCTGGAGCAGAAGCAGGCCCGGCTGGCCGGCGAGCAGAGAGTCGACAAGTCCCGCCAGGAAGCCCTGCAGCGCGAGCTCGAGTGGATCCGGATGTCCCCCAGGGCCCGCCAGAGCAAGGGGAAGGCCCGCATCAACGCCTACAACGACCTGGTGGCCGAGTCCGAAGCAGCCGAACGGCGGGCCGACAAGCTGGAGATCACCATCCCTGCCGGGGCCCGCCTCGGCGACCGGGTGGTGGACGCCGAAGGACTGGTCAAGGGCTACGGCGACCGGCTGCTCATCGACGGGCTGTCCTTCCTCCTCCCCCCGGGCGGCATCGTCGGGGTCATCGGCCCCAACGGCGCCGGCAAGACCACCCTCTTCCGGATGATCGTCGGTGAGGAGCAGCCCGATGCCGGCCGGCTCGAGGTCGGGGCCACGGTCGAGTTGGCCTATGTCGACCAGTCGAGGGATGCGCTTGGCGCCGAGGCCACCGTCTTCGACGAGATCACCGGCGGCCATGAGCACCTGGTCGTGGGTCACCGTGAGCTGCACGGGCGGGCCTACGTGGCCAGCTTCGGCTTCACCGGCAGCGACCAGCAGAAGAAGGTCGGGCAGCTGTCCGGAGGAGAGCGGAACCGGGTCCAGCTGGCCAAGGTGCTGAAGAGCGGCGGCAACGTCCTCCTCCTCGACGAGCCCACCAACGACCTCGATGTCGACACCTTGCGGGCGCTCGAGGAGGCGCTGCTCGGGTTTCCGGGCTGTGCCGTGGTCATCAGTCACGACCGGTGGTTCCTCGACCGGATCGCCACCCACGTCCTCGCCTTCGAGGGCGACTCCGAGGTCCGGTGGTGGGAGGGGAACTTCAGCGACTACGAGGAGGACCGCAAGAAGCGCCTCGGCGTGGACGCCGACCAGCCTCACCGGCTCCGCTACAAGCCGTTGGTGCGCGATTGATGACAACTGCCCAACGCACCTTCGCCAGCGACAACTTTTCCGGCATCCACCGTGACGTCCTGGCGGCCATCGCCGGTGCCAACGTCGACCATGCCCCTGCCTACGGCGACGACCCGGTGACCGCCGATGCCGTCCGCCTCTTCCGGCAGCACTTCGGTGACGACGCCGAGGTATTCCTCGCCTTCAACGGGTCCGGGGCCAACGTGGTCGGCCTCCAGTCGTTGCTGCGCCCCTTCGAAGCGGTCATCTGCGCGGAGAGCGCCCACATCAACGTCGACGAGTGCGGAGCCCCGGAGCGCTTCCTCGGGAGCAAGTTGATCGCCGTGGCCACCCCGGACGGAAAGCTCACCCCTGACCTGGTGGAGGCCGCCGCAGTCGGAACCGGCGACGAGCACCACGTCCAGCCCCGGGTGGTGTCGGTCACCCAGTCCACCGAGGTGGGGACCTGCTACACGGTGGAACAGGTCATCGCCCTCGGCCGCTGGGCCCACGAGCACGGGATGTGGCTGCATCTCGACGGTGCCCGGCTGTCCAACGCGGCGGCATCGCTCGGGGTGGGACTCGGCGCCTTCGGATCGGCTGCAGGTGTCGACGTGCTGTCCTTCGGAGGGACCAAGAACGGTGCCATGGGTGCCGAGGCGGTCGTCTCCTTCCTTCCGGCGGACGGGTCGCCCCTGCGTTACATCCGCAAGCAGTCCATGCAGTTGGCCTCCAAGATGCGCTTCGTCTCCGCACAGTTCGTCGCGCTCCTGTCCGACGGCCTGTGGAGGAGCAATGCCGCCCACGCCAACGCCATGGCCCGCCGGCTCGCAGACGGAGTGGCTGACGTGCCCGGGGTCACCGTCGCCTATCCGGTCGAGGCAAACGGCGTCTTTGCCGTCCTGCCCCCGGCGGTCACCGCTTCTCTCCAGCGCCACCACCCGTTCTACGTATGGGACGAGGGGACGGGGATGGTTCGCTGGATGGCCTCGTTCGACACCACCGAACAGGATGTCGATGCGTTCGTCGGTCTGGTGGCAGCAGAGATGGCGAGCTGAAGGCGGGCAGACGGACTAGCTGTCGACTTCGAGCCACCATCGGCCGTCTGCCAGTACCTCGACCTCGGGATGAGACCACACGAATCGCTCGACGGTATCGAGGAGCTCCTCCACCTGGCCTTGGGAACCCGACACGGCGGCGAATGCCAGTTCATCCCGCTGCCACTGGTTTTGGTAGCCGACCTCCGCCGCAGCCACCCCGAAGCGGCTCCTGGACGTCTCCACCAGGTGCTTCACCACCGTCCGCTTCGCCTTGAGTGACCGGCTGCCGGGAATGCGGATCTCGATGGAAAGGGCGCAGGCGTGCATCATGGCTACAGGATGGCCGCGGAAGCGGGCCCGTGCCGTGAGACAGGGCCGGGAGACGTCCGACGCAGGTCCATGGCGTACCTGTCCGATGTCCATGCGCACCGCCGGCGACCGTGCCCCGAGACCTTGTGCAAGATCCCGGGGCCCAACGCCAGCTCGAGCGGGCTCAGCTCTGTGACGGGGGTGTGCCGCCGGGGCCAACGGGGCCGCCGGGACCACCGGGACCACCGGGGCCGCCGGGACCACCGGTGGGTGGAGCGCCGACGGCCACCTTGGTCGCCGTCACCGTGTTGGAGGTGTCGGTGCCGAACACGGCCACGTGGGCGCCGACGGTCACGTTGCCGAAGGAGGGCGAGGTGATGTCATGGTCGAGATAGGTGGTGGCGTTGCCCACGTTCACCGTCACCGTGGTGCCGTCCTGGGTGGTCAGGGTGAACGTGCCGGTAGCGACCGACTTGACCGTGCCCACTGCGGCCGGGGGTGTGCCGTCGAAAGGGGGTCGGTTCGTCTGGGAGCCCGAGGCAGAGGTGCTCGGGGTAGACGCGGTCGTGGTTGCAGCACCGGCTATGGCACTTCCTCCGATGGCCAAGCCCAGCGCCATGGCGGCTGCACTCGTAACCCGGACGCCCCTTCGGCGTTTCTGGCTGACCCCCGGAAACGGGTCGGATGCTGCCAGGGACATCATGGCTTCTGGATCCTGATCACTCATGTCTTGCTCCTTTGCGTGTGGTTGCTGTCAACAACGAGCATGCGGAGCGGAACTGTGGCCGACCTGGGAATCAGGCCAGTGAGCGATAGGAAGATGCGCTCGAAGAGGTTGCGGGTGGTCCGCGGAATCGCTCCGGTCTCTTTGCGAACCTGACCGGGTCGGCCTCCTGTTTTGCCGTCACACCCCCCTGAGAGGATGGGTCCATGACGTTGGCGATGACCGCAACGGAGAGGTTTGTGGAGATGCGAGATGGGCAGACCCCTGCGTCAGGGTCCGGGCTCCGGTCTCGTTTGGAAGAGGCGTCCGCTGCGCTCTCATCTCTCGTGGCCGAGCTGGACCCGTCACTTCTCAACGGCAGGGACGCTACCGATCTCTACGCAGCGTTTGCCGGTCTCGAACGCCTCTCTACCGCCGCCAAGACGCTGCTGGCCCCTCGGATCGACGAGTCAGGGATCTGGCGCAATTCGGGACACCGGACGGCGGCGACCATGCTGGCCTCCCTCGAGGGCATCTCGACCGGCCAGGCGCGCAATACCCTCGAGGTTGGCCTCCGCCTCCATCAGCTCCCCGACACCGAGGCGGCCGTGCGCAACGGAGCGCTCTCGGCGCCCAAAGTGGCCGAGCTCACCGGCGCGGCAGTACTCGATCCCACCCGAGAGACCGAGCTACTCAACGGAGCCGCCGGAAAACCGCTCCACGAGGTGAAGGACCGGTGTCAACGGTTCCGGGCCACCTCCGGTAGCGCGGATCCCCTTGCTGCGGTGAAGCGCATCCGGGCTGCGCGACACTTCTCGTCTTGGACTGATGCCGAAGGAGCGTCCTGCTACCAGGGGCGCGACACCGCCGACCGAGGGGCCCAGGTCCTCTCCCACCTCGGGAATACGACGGACTGTTTGCGCAAAGCCGGAAAATCCACCGGTGATGGGAGTGACCAGGATCCGGCACGCGAGCCAGAGCGAGCCCTCCGCGCCGATGCCTTCTTCGCCCTGATCACGCAGCAGCACCTGGCCGGCACCCCTGTGAGCGGGACCGCATTGCCGGGCGCCGAATCCACTGGCCGGCAACTGTCGGATACCGACCTCGACGCTGGCCTCGAGGCTGACCCCGGATCACGCCCGGCGCCGCGAGGTCCAGGGGTTTCCATGCGTCAACCGTCGGTCGACCCACAGGGCATCATCGATCGGCCCCCGACCTGCTCGGTCATGGTGCGAGTGGACCTCGAAGCCCTCCTCCGCGGCCGTGCCCTTCCTGGAGAGTGTTGTGAGATCGACAACCAAGGGCCGATCCCTGTGCGCATGGCGCGGGACATGGCCAATGACTCGTTCCTTCGCTTCGTCTTCCATGAAGCCGGCGACGTCAGGGCCGTCTCCCACTTCGGTCGGACCATCAACCGGCAGCTACGGACGGCGCTGGCGCATCGCGACCGGATCTGCGTGGTGCCCGGGTGCGGGGTGTCGTTCGGCTTGGAGATCGACCATGTGATCCCATTCGCCGAGCACGGACCCACCGAGTTGGGCAACCTGGCGCTTCTCTGCCACCACCATCACTTTCTGAAGACCTTCGAGGGATGGACCCTCACGAGGACGGACAGAGGGAGCACAAGCGCGCCCGAATGGCGCTTCGAACCGGAGCCACCCTTCGGCCAGGAGCCGGGGCTCGGGACCGACGAGCCGAACGGCAGTAGCCATTCATCGACATCGCTAGGCACCGAAGGCAATCACTGATGCTTCCATATTCGGAGTTCGGCCTTGAATTCCGAAGTCCACCTGCTCGCACCTGTGGGGCAGAACGGCCTCTTTCGAGCGACTGCCGCCAACCTGAGACGTTTCACCTGTCGTTCAGTCGGGACCGTTTACGTNNCGACGCCGACGAGGAGCCGGCCGAGGGTCCTGAGCACCCGTGACGATCCGGCCCTGCCAGAGGTGGCAGGTTCACCCACACATGGGATCGGGAACTTGTCTCCCCGAGCCCATGAGACTCGNNCGACGCTGACGACGCTGACGACCGTCGCTTGGTTCGAACCGGCAGGAGGCCCACGCCAAGCCCGAGTGCGATGCCCAGGACCAAGATGATGTTGGGCCAGGCCGTGCTCCATCCGACGACTCCGTAGATGGTCAGCATCAGGCTCATCCCGATGCCCAAGAACAGGCCGGCGAGCGCATTGGCCACGACGTGCCGGGTTCTCTTGGTCTTCACGTTCCCTACCTCCTACTCCCCGGTTCAGATCAGGATCGGACGCGTCCATTTCGAGACGCCGAACACAAAGAACATGATCAGCGCGGCCACGATTAGGACCAATGACAACCACCACAACGGGGTTCGCCCCGGACTGTCCACGACCTTGACCCACAGAGTCCCGCTGCACTGGGCTCCACCGTTGCCGCTCACGGTGAAGCCGACCTCATAGGTACCCGGGAGCTTGACCGGTTCGTTCGTGCTGGGAGTGAAGCTGTTGCCCCATGAGGCTTGGCCCTGGTCGTTGGTGAAGGCGCCGGACAAGCCGTGGGCGTGTCCGCTCACCAATTCGCCGAGGGCGAAGAGCCACGAGGCGTTCTGCACGCTCACCCGCCAGGTTCCGCTCGTGATCGTCTGATCGGTCTGGCCCTGCCAGGCGACATCACCGTTCCACATGATCCGGAACGGTAGGGACTGGGTGCCCCCAGCACCCGGGACACTGACCTTGTCAAGAGGAGCACCCTGGTCGTTGAAGGAGGAGGCGCTGCCACTGCATCCCACGCTGTTGGCCGCATAGGCCGGCACGGCCAGTGGACCGACCAGGAACACAAGCGCTGCAGGAATTAGCCAAAGGGCCCGCACGGTCATGGACACCTCCCCTTCACCTCGGTTGCAACGAGGTTAGACCGCGTCATGCCAGCTACCGGCGTCCCCCAGGCCCACCCCGATCGGGGCGGCCGGGGGCGGACCTGCATGGGGCTCGATGCGTGGCTTGCCGGCAACCTGGCCCTTCTCCGTCACCACCGTCACTTCCTGAAGACCTTCGAGGGATGGACGCTCACCACAACCGACAGCCGGGACACCGGCACGCCCGACTGGCGCTTCGAACCGGAGCCACCCTTCGGGAAGGAGCCCGGACTGGGTATCGACGCTCCCGGTGCCCGCGCCGAATGGCGCACCCCGGATCGAGATCCTCGACTCGTGCAGACGGCGGAATCCGTAGCAGCGATGGGTCCCGGGGCGGGCAGACCCAGAAGCAAGCGACGCGCCCGCTCCAGGTCCTGTGCCCGCTACTGCTGCTCTGCGTGATCCTGGCGCCCCTCCGAGGGTNNTGCTCGGAGGTGATCACCTGTGCTTCAGGTTGTGTGCGAGCTCGTATGCCACATAACGAGGCCCGACCCACTTCAGGTACGGCAGCGCAGCACGCGTCAATCGCGCTTGGACCTGCACGCGACTCTCGGATGGCTGTCGTCTGAGGAAGGCCCCTGGGAGCACATCGATGCGGGTCTCCTCCTGGATCCCGCGCCGGGAATTCGCCTCCGGAACTCCTCGCAGCCAGTCGACATACGCTCCGAGAAAGTCCACTCCGACGACCCTGAAGGCAGCGAACGAGCCCCAGACCCGGGGATTCACATCGTGCACCCAGTCGCGACCGTCAGCATCCCGGATGACTTCCACATTGATCAGCCCTTCGATGCCCAGATGAGTGGCAAGCTTCCGGCCGGTCTCCGCCAACTCGGGATCGTCGAGCCCGAGCAACTGGCTGGCCGGACCTCGGCCAGCCGGTCGGCCGACTGTCTCGCACGTGGCAACGGGGCCCATCCCACCTCCGTCGACGACACCACCGATCTGCAGACTGCGCCCATCGACATGGCGCTCGAAGAAGTAGGAGTCACTGTTCCCTCCTTCGGAAAGCGCGCTTTCGAGATTCTCGAGCGTGCAGATGATCGAGAGACCCATACCTCCACTAGCCACGCGGGGCTTGTGCACGACAGGAAGCCCGAGGACTTCGACCACCTCACGGGCTCCCGCCACCGGTGCCGGGACCACATCGGGGGCGAAGAAACCTCCGGTTTGCAGTCGACGTGAGACGACGAGCTTGTCGACAGTGTCGATTCGGCGGGCCCAGTTGGCCGATGTCTCCGGACGTGACGTGGCAGGGAAGCCTTGATAGGTCTGAAGTGCCAAGGACTCGATCGCCTGGACATCGACCATATTCTCACCATCGAGTATCGACTCGAGCGAGGCGAGATCGGAAACCGAGCCGAGCTGGACCGTCCGATTGAAGCACAGCGCCGCAGCCCGACTTGGCGGCTTCATCGTCACCCGGATCGTCCGGAAGCCTGCCCTTCGAAGCCCCGACGCCAATTGAAAGTGGCAGTCCCAACCGTCCTCGTCGACGAACAGGACTGCGGGACGTGGCTCTCGTCGAGTACCTCGTTGCAACGTCCTGGCTCTCCTGCTTTGCAGCATCGATCCTCAGTCGGTACCACATCGCGAGGCAGCCCTCACCGAGGCATTGTCGGACGTCACGGGTCTGACCGGACCGGACGGACCCTCCATCCCCCAAGGGCACCGGGCCGAGTGAGGGTTCAGCGAACACAATGTTGCACGGCCACGTGCAGACGGCAAGAGCCGGCTCGGCGGGTGCGGTCGGCTCGCCCCGGAGTGGGCGGGCTCAGGAGTCGGCTGCCCGGATCATCGCATGGACATCGGCCCAACCGAACCCGACGGTCTCGCCGATGACCCTGCGGGTCTCGGGATCGACCAGGACCAGGAACGGGTACCCCGTCACCCGGTAGTCGGACCAGGCTGCATCCGTCATGACCACCGGCACACTCCCCAGTCCGCCGGAGGCCGCTTCCACCTCGGCGGCGGAAAGCACGGCGGGTCCCCTGGTGACTACCACTGGCGAGACCGAGCCGGGCAACGCGGTTCCATCGGGGCTCCCGAGTCCTCGCCAGAACTCGTCGCAGCCGTCGCACCGGGTGTTGAGGAAGACGAGGAGGATCGGATGTCCGGCATCGGCGATCCGGATCTCGATGCTGCTCCCGTCCGGCCGGGTGCCCTTGAGGTCGGACGCCGGCCAGGATGGTTGGCCGGTGGCAGATCCTGAGGGAATGGGCCGCAACCCCGCAACGAACGCAGGGTCGGACAGCGGTCCACCGGTAGCCGGTGGGTGGTCGTGCGTCGGGCCGAGCCGGGGGTGGTGCCCATCGGTGCTCATCGGTGGCGTCGCCCCCGGGCGGCCGTTCCGGCTACCCCGCCTCCGGAGTCCCGTCCTCGATCACCTCGACTGCGTTGCCATTGCCACACCAGCGGCACGACACCTCCTCCACGGTTTCGTCGAGCACCTCCTCGTCCTCCACCGTGAGATCGCCCCCCACCGAGAAGTGGTGAAACGCCCTGGTGCGGCGGCTGGTCACCACGTTGAAGCGCGTGATGTTCCCGCAGGCGGCACAGCGGTAGCGGGTAACGGCCGTGGGCTGCGCAGTCGGCGCAGTCGTGGGCTGCGCAGTCGGCGCAGTCGATGAGTCGGTGGTCACCTCCCCTACGGTAGCCGCCCCGCCACCGCCCCTCCCGGGCGGGCAAACACATGTTCGCTACAGTGTCCCCATGGAGATCGCCTTGCAACGATCCTTCGACGACCTGGGCACCCCGCTCAGCCAGGTCACCTTCGTGGTTCTCGACGTCGAGACCACCGGGGGCTCTCCGGCCACGTCGTCCCTCACCGAGGTCGCTGCCGCCCGGTACCGGGGCGGACAGATGCTGGGCACCTACCAGACGTTCGTCCGGCCGGACGAGCGGATCCCGCCGTTCATCACTGCGCTGACCGGCATCAGCGACGAGATGGTGGTCGATGCACCACGCAGCGGGGAGATGCTCCCGTCCTTTTTGGAGTTCGTGGGTGGAGCCGTCCTGGTGGGCCACAACATCCGCTTCGACCTCTCGTTCCTCGACCACGCCCTGGTGTCGACGGGCCGGGAACGCCTGGCCAACGTCACCGTGGACACCCTGGCCATGTCGCGCCGCCTGGTGCGCGACATGGTCCCCAACTGCAAGCTGGGCACACTGGCGGCCACCCTCCGGCTCCCCCATCAACCGTCGCACCGGGCGCTGACCGATGTGCTGGCCACCGGGGACCTGCTCCACGCCCTGCTCGAGCGGGCCGGCTCATTCGGCATCCTCGGGCTCGAGGAACTGCTCGACCTCCCCCGATTGGTCGGCCATCCCCAGGCAGCCAAGCTGCGTCTCACCACCCGGCTCCCCCACCGCCCCGGCGTGTACTGGTTCACGGACGCGGCCGCCAACGTGCTCTACGTGGGCAAGGCGACAGATCTGCAGACCCGTGTGCGCTCGTACTTCTCGGGAGACACCCGCCCGAAGGTCGGCCGGCTGCTCCGCCAGCTCCACGCCGTCCACCACCGGGTCTGTCCCGGCCCGTTGACGGCCGCGGTGATCGAAGGTCGCCTGATCCGGGCCTGGTCGCCGCCGTTCAACCGGCAGGGGAAGGTGCGGCGAAAGGATCCGGGTGCGGCGGTGCGGGTTCCCAGCAAGGAGGCCGTCCGGCGGTCCGAGCGCAGGTACGGGAGGCGTCGGAAGTGGACGTCGGGCGAGCTCGACGGAGACCCCGTCGAGCTCCTGACACCGCTGGCCGGCGAGCTGACCTTCCTCTCCGGCCAGCAGCGGTACGAAGAGGCGGCATCGGTCCGGGACGAGGCCGAGCGGCTGCGGCACCTGTTGGGAAGGCACCGCCGGGTGGAGTCGCTGCGGCGCGCCGGGCGGGTGGTGCTGTTCATCGACGGCGAGGGAACCGTCGAGCTCGACGGGGGCCTGCTGGCGGAAAGCGGAGTCATGTTCGGCTCGGAGGTGGCCATGGACCCGGCCATGACCATGACCAGGGACGGCCATGACGACGAACGCATCATCGTCGCCCAGTGGCTCCGGTCCAATGCCGAGCGCGTCCGCATCCTCGAGGTCGAGTCGCCGCTGGGGATGTCGATGCCGGCCGTCCGGATCCCCAGGCTGGCCGATCTGTGCCGCTCCCCGGACGCACCCCCGGCCACCGCACCGGACGCACCCCCGGCCACCGCACCGGCCACCGCACCGGTCGCCGCCGGTCCCGAGGACGAGCCCGACCTGCCACCGGCAGCCGTCCGGGTCGGTTCCGCGGCCTGACCGCCCGGGACCCCACCGGATCGAGCGGCGGTTCAGTCGCCAGTCAGATCGTCAGCGGAGGCCTCCTGGGACACCCTCACCAGCGCCTCGAGCACCCGGGTGGCGCGACCGTCGTCGATCACCGCACTGGCCAGCGACACTCCCGAGGCCAGGTCCGCCGACCGGCCGATCACCGTGAGGGCCGCGGCGGCGTTGAGCACGGCGATGTCGCGATGGGGTGAGGCGTCGCCGGCGATCACCCGTCGGATGGCCTCGGCATTGAAGTCGGCGTCGCCGCCCCGGAGGTCCTCGATGGCCGCACGAGCGAACCCCAGGTCGGCGGGATCGACCCGGTACCGCGTGGTCTCGTATCGACCGTCCGCAACCGCGACGAGCTCGTGGACCGTGGAGGGCCCGGTGGTGCTCAGTTCGTCGAGGCCGTCGTCTCCGTACACGATCATGGCCCGCCGGGCGCCGTTGGCGGCCAGGACGCCCAGCATCTTGTCGGCCATGGCCGGGTTGCTCACACCCACCACCTGGTACCGGGCACGGCCGGGATTGGCCAACGGCCCCAGATAGTTGAACACCGTCGGGATCCCGAGCTCCCTGCGGACCGGTGCGGCGTACCGCATGGCCGGATGGAAGCGGGGTGCGAAGCAGAACCCCATGCCCACCTCGTCGATGCACCGGGCCACGCCGTTCGGGCCGAGGTCTGCCACCACGCCGAGCGCCTCGAGCACGTCGGCCGCCCCCACCGCGGAGGAGGAGGCCCGACCCCCGTGCTTGCACACCTTGGCACCGGTGGCCGCCACCACCAGCGCGGCGATGGTCGACACGTTGATGCTGCGCAGCCGGTCGCCGCCGGTCCCACAGGTGTCGATGACGTCGGTGCCGTCCGGAAGCCCGAGGGGGACGGCGTGGGCCGCCATGGCCCGGACGAAGCCGGTCATCTCCTCGACCGACTCACCCTTGGCCCGCAGGGCGACGGCCAGAGCTGCGATCTGAGACGGGGCGGCCTGGCCGGCGAGCACCTGGCCCAGGACCACCTCGGCCTGCCCGGCGGTCAGCGAGGTGCCGGCCAGAATCCCGGTCAGCACACCGGGCCACGCGCCCAGGGAGTCGAAGGAGGGCAGATCCGGCGAGGAGGAGCCGGCTGCCCCGCCGCCGCCCGCGCCCGGTCCCGGTCCCGGTCCCACCACCGTCAGTCCCACCACAGGTCGTGGCCGAGCACGCCCCGGGCGATGAGGCCCAGCTGCACCTGGGAGGTCCCCTCCACGATGGTCAGCTGCCGGGCGTCCCGGTACCAGAGCTCGGTCGGGTGATCCTCCATGTACCCGGCCGCCCCCAGCAGTTGGACGGCAAGGCCGGACGCCCGCACCGCCAGCTCGGTGGCGTAGTACTTGGCCATCGAGAGGAAGGGCACGTACTCCTTGGTGAACTTGCCCTGGTCGGCCAGCCAGGCGGACCGGTAGGTGAGCAGGCGGGCCGCCTCGATGTCGACGGCGACCTTGGCGATCTCCCACTGGATGCCCTGGAAGTCGGCGATGGTCTTTCCGAACGCCTCGCGCCCCTTCACGTACTCGGTGGCGTACATGAGCGCTCCTTCGGCCAGGCCGATGCCCCGCGCCGCCACGATGGGCCGCATGGCGTTGAGCCCGAGCATGGCCAACCGGAAGCCGCCGACCTCGCCGATGACGTTCTCGGCGGGGACGTGGACGTTGTCGAGGAGGAGCTCACCGGTGTCGACACCCCGGACGCCCATCTTGTGGTCGGTGCGCCCGACCGACACGCCGTCCCATCCCCGTTCCACGATGAAGGCGGTGATCGAGTCGTGGGCCCGGGAGGACGGGTCACCTGTCTTGGCGAAGACCGTGTACCAGTCGGCCTGGCGGACACCGGACATCCAGCACTTGGTGCCGGACAGGACCCAGCCCCCCACGGCGCCGGTGTCGGGCACCGCCTTCGTCCGCATGCCGGCCACGTCGCTGCCCGCCTGGGGCTCGGAGAGCCCGAACCCGGCGCGCAGCTCGCCTCTGGCGATGCCGGGGAGGTAGCGCTGCCTCTGGTCGTCGTTGCCGGCGATCAGGATGGGACCGGTGGGAAGGCGCGTGAGCAGGAGCATCAGGGCAGCCGAGCTCGAGTACTTGGCCACCTCCTCGACGGCGATGGTCAGCCCCAGGATCCCCGCACCCGAACCGCCGAGCTCGACGGGCAGGCACAAGCCCAGCAGGTCGGCGCGGCGGAACGCATCGTAGATGTCCGTGGGGTACTCACCCGTGGAGTCGATCTCCCTGGCCCGCGGCTTGACCTTGTCCTGGGCCAGGCGGCGGACGCTTTCCTGCAGGGCGGCGAGTTCGGGCGAGAGATCGAAGTCCACGGTCGACGAGGCTACCCGAGGTCCGGAAGGGTACCCGGCCGGCAGCTGGCGGGATCCCCGACGGGCAGCTGGCGGGGCACGGAGAGATGGCCCGGACGGGTGGTGAAGGGAGACCGCGGAGGATCCTCCCGCCTAGGATCTCGCGCAATGACCCCGCCAGGCCTTCGACCACCCCCGCCGCTCGGTGCATCCGCCCTGGCCCCGGGCACCTACGAGGACCGGGTGGTGATCGTCACCGGCGGTGGCACCGGACTGGGAAAGGCCATCGCCACCGAGTTCGGCCGCCTCGGTGCGTCGGTCGGGATCCTCAGCCGCGACGAGCACCACCGGGCCGCCGGAGTCGCCGCCGTCGAAGCGGCAGGCGGGACGGCCCTGGCCGCCAGGTGCGACATCAGGGACGCCGACTCCATCGCATCCGCCTTCGATGACGTGGAGGCGCGGCTCGGCCCCATCGACGTGCTGGTCAACAACGCGGCGGGCAACTTTCCCGTGCCCGCCGAGGACATGAGCCCGAACGCCTGGCGCACGGTGGTGGACATCGTGCTGAACGGCACGTTCCTGTGCTGTCGGGACCTCGCCCGCCGGCTCATCCCGGCCCGACGGGACGGAGCCATCGTCAACGTGGGCGCCTCCTACGCATGGACCGGTGGCCCGGGGTTCGCCCACTCCGCTGCGGCCAAGGCCGGCGTGAAGAACCTGACCGAGACGCTGGCCGTCGAATGGGGCCCCTACGGCATCCGGGTCAACGGCCTCGTCCCCGGGCTCATGCCCCACGAGGACGAGACGGCTGCCATCGCCGCCGTGCCGGGGAAGTACGAGGTCCAGGACTCGCGGGTCCCGGCGGGACGGGTGGGATTCCCCCGGGAGCTGGCCTGGGCGGCCACGTACCTCTGCTCGCCGTACGCCAGCTACATCAGCGGTCACTCGTTGGTGGTCGACGGAGCCAACTGGCAGCGGCGGCACACCGTGCAGCCGCCGTTCATCCCCATCCGCGAGCAGTTGAACCGCCCGCCGTTCGGCGAGAGCGACCCGCCACAGCCGGCCGGGCGGGCCCCGGGCCCCGGGCCGGGGCCATCGAAGGGAGCCGACTCATGACGAGCCAACCGAAGACCAGCCAACCCGCGAGCATCCTCACCCCTGAGGAGCGCAATCTGGTCCGCCTCCACGTCGACGGACCGATCGCGGTGATCACCAACAACCGACCCGAGAAGCACAACGCCATGAGCGACGAGATGGACCGGCGACTGTGGGAGGTCCTGGCCGAGCTCCGCGACATGCCAGAGCTCCGGGCCATCGTGTGGCGTGGCGAGGGGAAGTCGTTCTCCTCGGGACGGGACACCGGGCAGATCGGTGTGCGCACCGAGGACATCTCCGACCTCGAGTTCATCGAGCGGGGCCACCGGCCCACCCAGATGTTCCTGACCATGCCGTGCCCGATCATCTGCGCGTTGAAGGGATGGGTGATCGGCGGTGCCTTCGAGCGGGCCCTGCTGTGCGACATCCGGGTGGCAGCCGTCGGCACCCGGATGATGCTGCCCGAGGTGGCCCACGGGGTCATCCCCGACTCGGGCGGGGTGGCACGGCTCTTCCAGATGGCCGGACACGGCGTGGCTGCCGACCTGGCGCTGACCGGCAGGGTGATGACGGCCGAAGAGGCGCTCGGCCACGGCGTGGTCAGCCGGTTGGTGGCCGACGAAGCCGATCTCGATGCGGTGACCATGGCGATGGCCGAAAGGATCGCCGACGCCCCGGCGTTCACGGTGAAGATGGCCCGCCGGACACTGTTCAACCTCAGTGCCCCGGAAGTCCAGCGCTCGATCAACGAGGAGGCGGTGGCCCAGTCGATGGTCTTCGCCTCCGACGACTACGCCGAGATGCAGGCCGCCCGGGCCGAGGATCGAACCCCGGTCTACCGGAGACGCTGAGGCGCAGGACCGGCAGCCACGGCGGCCGTTGGTGCGGACCCCGCCGGCCGGACTAGAACGGGTGGTGTACCGCGAGCCGGGACCGCCGCAGTAAGTGGGATGCAGCGGTCTGATGGGTAACGGCGGTGGGCAGGCGGGCGGTGGGCAGGCGGCGGGTGGAGCGACATCCGACCGACGACGCACAATGACCGACTGACCGACCGACCGACTGACCGATGACCGACCACCCAGGAGGATCCATGCCCGACCAGACCACCGCGGCTCCCAGCCGCCACCCCGTGCACGCCAGCGGCACATTCAAACTGGGGGATCGCACGGTGCACCGGCTCGGGTTCGGGGCGATGCAGATCACCGGACCGGGCATCTGGGGCGAGCCGGCCGACCGGCCCGAGTGCGTCCGGGTCCTCCGGCGCGCCGTCGAACTGGGCGTCGACCTCGTCGACACGGCCGACTCCTACGGGCCCGAGGTCAGCGAGAACATCATCCGCGAGGCACTCCACCCCTACCCGGAGGACCTGGTCATCGCCACCAAGGCCGGCCTCACCCGGTCCGGCCCGGGGGTGTGGCTGACCGTCGGGCGACCCGAGTACCTCCGCCAGCAGTGCGAGATGAGCCTCCGGCGCCTCGGACTGGAGCGGATCGAGCTCTTCCAGCTGCACCGCATCGACCCCAAGGTCCCGGCCGAGGAGCAGTTCGGGCTCCTGGCCGACCTCGTCACCGAAGGCAAGGTCCGCCACGTCGGACTGTCCCAGGCAACGGTGGGCGAGGTGAAGGCGGCGAGAGCGGTCGTGCCGATCGTCAGCGTGCAGAACCTCTTCAACCTGACCAACAAGTCCTCCGAGGACGTGCTCCGCTACTGCGAGGCCGAGAACCTGGCCTTCATCCCCTGGTTCCCTATCGCCTCGGGCGTGCTGGCCAACCCGGGCGGTCCCGTCGACGACATCGTGAAGCAGACCGGTGCGACGCCGGCGCAGGTTGCCCTGGCCTGGCTGCTCCACCGGTCGCCGGTGATGCTCCCGATACCGGGGACCTCGTCGGTGGCCCACCTCGAGGAGAACTGCGCCGCAGCGGTCGTGGAGCTCGACGAGGCCCAACTGGGCGCCCTCGACATCGCCCACGCCAACTCCTAGCGCCGGACCGGGCCGGTTCCGACCGGGATCGCCGGCGAGGGATGATGGGTGCCGACCGGGGTTACCCGGCTGGCTTCTCACTCTGGTGGGGCGGAACTTCGGGCGAAACTCGACCTGAGGAGCTGGAGAGCCCGAACGAAACCAGCCACGTCCTCGAGTGGGTCGAAGAAGGACCCGTCGCAGTCCTCGACGACCACGATGGCCCGGTTTGCGAGCGTCTGCCCCTCCTTGGTCACGGTGATCGCTCGTGCTCTCCTGTCGCCCGGATTCTTGGCGCGCTCGACAAGGCCGCGTGCTTCCAGCGCCCGGAGTACCTGTGAGGTCATCATGGGGTCGGTGGACGCGTAGTCCGCCAGATCTCGCTGGTTGACCGGCCCTTCGGTTCGCAACCAGGTGAGGGATGCCAGCAGAACGAACTGCACGTGGGTCAGCCCAAGAGGCTTGAGTGCCGCACGCTGCGCGGCCTGCCAGCGGTTGGTGATCTGCCAGAGCAGGAACCCTGGGCTGTCATCGGCGGCAGTGAAGTTGCTCCTGAGGCCCCGTCCCGAGGTCATGTCGCGCCCCGTGTCGCGCCCATCGCGCTCCGGACGACCGTGAAGTCGGCTTCGGAGAGGCTCAGGAGCCCTCGTCGGAGCTGGTATCCCCAGTTCGGCGCCGATGTCAGATCCAAGTCGCCGATCAAGGGACGAATCGGGGTCTCTGTCGCCTCGACGAAGTAGTGGACCCGTCTCCTCCAGGGCTTGAAGTCGCCTTCATCGGCCTGCCAGATCTCTTCATCGGCGATCTCGCCGATGGCCGTGAACGCCTGTAGCTGCTCCTTGCTGCCGAGCGAGGGTCTCGGTGAGTAGTAGACGAGCCAGTCGCCGGACCTCATCCGTGCCAGTCCATTGCGATTTCCGTGTCCGATCTGCGCGATTCCCAGCTCGACCCCACGTCGAACATGGTCGCGTGACACCACGCCGAGCCAGTACTTCACCCTCCTGCCTCCACCACTGCGCCCAGTTGGTAAAGGTCGGACTGGGTCGTCTCCCCGAATCCCTTGGCAAGGAGCAGGGTCCAGAGCCACGCGAGCGGACCACTCATGGAGATCGTCACATCGATCGAACAGCCGCCCCCGGGATGCGTCGTGACGAGGTGGCCGGAGGCAAGTCGAGCGCCATGCAGACGTGGGACGTCGACGTAGGCCCGGTCGGGATCGAGATGCTCGATCACGAACTTGGTCTTCGGTCCCTTCCTGGGCTTGAGGACTCCGGTGGTACCCACCGGAAAAGGGCCTTCGAGTCGAGCCCACTCGACATCGGTGCTCCACTCCGGCCAGGTGGCCATGTCGGCCCATCGGTCGAAGAACGCAGAGGGTGGGACGGCCGACGTCGTTCGGGCGCTGATGACGAGGGTCGTCATGGATGTACTATGCGCACATAGTAGTCAACACGTCAAGCGTGTCGCTCGGGAGGGTGTCCGAAGGGAACGTCGCTGCACCGCCCACCTGCACCGCGCCCTTACCCGATGGCGGGAACCCCGGTCTGCTCGTCCGAATCGGTGAGGCGCTCGTCGAGGTGCTCGAGGATCCGAAGCCACGAATCCGCGTGCCGTTGCGCTGCCACCGCGTCGTAGAAGCCGCCGTGCGTGAGTCGTAACCTCGTCCCCGACCCGGTGCCGACCAGCTCGACCCTGACCACGGTTTCGGCGCCGTCGGTACCGTTCGTGCCGGTGACCCACGTCTGTTCGATGAGCCGACCAGGTTCGAGGTCGATGAAGCGCCCGTAGTGGGGAACGTGGTCTCCGTTCTGGAGAACCTCGAACCAGTAGGGCTCCCCCACGTGCGGGCGCATCCTGATGGCGCCGGGGGATGCAAACCACGTGTCGAAGCGTTCGGTCCACGCTCGGTAGATGCCTTCCGGTGCAGCCGTCATGACGCGCTCGGCCGGCTCGGGTCGCTCACGAGAAGACGGAGTCTGTTCACTTGTCATCGATCGACCTCCTGTCGGCCACCAGACCTGTCGGCCACCAGACCTGTCGGCCACCAGACCTGTCGGCCACGAGCCAGGGTCACCCGCTCGCTCGAAGCTCGAACTCACCCGGGCCCGAACTCATCCGGGCCCGAACACCAGCGGCGCCGAGCGCACCCCGGCGATGACCGGGGACGCGGTGCGCACCACGGGCCCGGCCGGCTCCACCGAGCCGAACCGGACCAGGAGCTCCTCGAGCAGCATCCGGCCCTCGAGTCGGGCCAGGACCGCCCCGATGCAGAAGTGGGGGCCGAATCCGAAGGCCAGGTGCGGATTAGGGTCCCGGGTCGCGTCGAAGCGATCGGCGGTGGGGCCGAAGACCGCCTCGTCCCGGTTGGCCGAGGCGTACAGCATGAGCACCGGCTCGCCGGGCCCGAGCCGGCGGCCGGCCAGCTCGGTCGGCCGGGTCGTCGTGCGCAGGAAGGAGACCACCGGTGTCGTCCACCGGAGCATCTCCTCCACGGCCAGGGGCAGGGCGCGTCGGGTCGACGCCGCCACCCTCGACCGCAGGCCTTCCCACTCCCCCGGCGTGCCGGCCAGGGCGACCAGGCCCCCCGACATCATGTTCCGGGTGGTCTCGTTGCCGGCCACCAGCAGCTGGACGAGGAACATGGCCAACTCGGCGTCGGACAGGCGATCCCCGTCCACCTCGGCTCGGGCCAGCTCCGAGATGATGTCGTCCCGGGGGATCGGCCGCCGATCGGCCGCTGCCTCCAGCAGGTAGGCCACCATCTCGCCGGACAGGGCCTGTCGCTCCTCCTCGGGCCAGTCGGTGGCGCCCGGGATCACCGCCTCCGACCAGCGGAAGAACCGCGGCCACTCGTCCTCCGGCACGCCCAGCAGGTCGCTGATCACCTGGAGCGCCAGAGGCACCGCCAGCTCCGACACCACGTCGACCGGGGTGCCCGCCTCGATGCCGTCCACCAGCGCCCGAGTACGCGCCCGCACGCCGTCCTCGAGGGACCGCACGAAGGTGGGCCGGAACCCGGGCTGCACCAGGTTGCGGTACCGGGTGTGCGCCGGGGGGTCGGTGTGCATCATGGTCGGCGGCGTGGCGTACTCGTTGCCGATCTCGAAGACCATGATCCCCCGGCCCGAGCAGAAGGTCTCCGGGTCGCGGGAGACGGTGACCACATCGGCGTGCCGACTGGCCACCCAGAACCCGAGGGACTCGTTACGGACAAGGGGGGCCTCGGCCCGGAACCGGGCGTAGAGCGGGAACGGGTCCCCGGCATAGAACCCCGGGTCCAACAGGGGTGCGGTGAGGTCGTCGGCTGCGGGCCCGGTCATCGTCCCGGGCGCCGGGGGACCCACCTCAACCGAGGATGACGCCGGTCGGGCGGTCGAAGCCCTGGGCGAGCGCCAATGCCTCGTAGGCGGCCAGGGTCCCGGTGCCGTCGGTGACGCTCTCGACGGTACCGTCGGCAGCCAGATTGAGATTGACCCCTTCCATCACGAAGAGCACCTCGGTCACCTCGGTGTTGTCGGCAGGCACGTCGAGGGTGTGGACGGACCCGGCCGGCTCCCGGAAGTACGACCCCGCACGGTTGGTGAAGTCGTACTCGAGATAGTGCCAACGACCCGAGATGGTGTATCCGTCCACCGGGCCGGTGTGGCGGTGGGTCTGCAACCGCACCCCGGGCTCGAACCGGTTGCGGACCACCCAGATGCCGCTCGCCGCATCCACCCGGAGCACCTTCAGCCAGATGCCGCCGGTGGCGTCCACCCACGGCAGGTCGTCCTCGCCGGCATGGCGGACCACATCGTCGACGTCCACGGTTGTCATGCGGATTCCCTCCCGGTGTGTTGCTCCGGCCGGTGGCCGGTGCCCCCTGTCGTCCCGCCAACCTAGGCTCGCTGCGGCTCGCCATCCACTGCTGCTGCCCCGGCTGGAACGGCTGGCGTCACCGCGCCCACCGACGCCACTGCCGACCGGGCCGGGTGGACCGCCGTCCCCTCAGGAGCGATCAGTAGGGGCCGATCCGCTGATCGGGGTTGGTGTCGATCAGATGATGCCCGTCGGTCGACACCTGCGAGGTCCATTGGTAGCCGTCCCACCAGCGATAGTGGAACCTCCCGCTGGGATCGGGATGCCAGGCCGGGGGCGAGTGCGGCCACGAGACGGGCACGCCCTGCGGCCCCGGGGTCCAGGGCCCGACAGGTGCCTGCGTCCCGGGAACCGGCGGCGCCGCTCCCGGTGTTGACGGCGCCGCCGGTGTTGACGGCGCCGCCGGCGCCGCCGGACCGGTCTGGCCGTCGGTCGGCCCAACGCCGACCGGCGGCGGGGTCTGCGAGTTGGCGGGACGCGGATAGGCGGGGAACTGCTCTGCCACGCTCGGCGCCGTCATCGCCCACCCCGTCGCAGGCGGCGATCCCGGCACGGAGAGCCCCTGGCGGGCCCGGCGGACCCCGTTCGTGTGGGCGATCAGATAGAGCACCAGCCCCAGCACCAGGGACAGGAACCAGAAGAACGCCCAGAGCGCCGACGGGAGGCCCCAAGGGGTCCGCCCCAGCGTCCTGCGGTCGTTCTCCGAGAGCCGGTAGCCCAACGCCGCCCAGAGAATCGACAACGCCACCAGGATGACCCACTGGGTCCCGCTCGGGTGCAACACACCTCAGACTCTATTCCTTCCACGGGCGCGCCCGGGGCCCAGGGCCTGGGTACCGACCGGCGCCCCGTTCCGGTCACCGGAGGGGATGGGCCACGAAGAAGGCCCACATGACCGAGTTGGCGTCGACGGCGGTCGTCTGCGGACCCAGGAGGTCCGTGATCGCCCGGCCGAGGTGCGGTCCACCCGGCCACTCATGGCCTTCACCGGTGATCGCGTAGAGGTCTACCGCCGCCCCCGCCGCGCACGGGCCGTAGGCGGTGAGGACGACGCCGGCGTCGGGCCGTGACGACACGGGCGTCGGCCGGCACCGGTCGTGGACCGCCCACCGCCGGGCGGCCGTCGGCACGCTGTAGATCCAGTACGCCTGACCGTTGCCGAGGTAGGGATTCACCGAATCGGCGGTGCCGTGGAACGAGACGACAGGGACCGCGCGTGCCGAGGGGCAGGGCTCGGGAAGACGGAGCCCGCTGACCGGGGCGGCGGCGGCGAACACGGTCGAGGTATCGCAACCCAGCTGGCCGACCATCCGGGCCCCGCCCGAGAACCCGGTGGCGTAGACGCGGTTCCGGTCGATGCAGAACTCGTGCTCCAGGCCGGTCACCAGCTGCTCGAGGAACGTGACGTCGTCGGCTGCGCCGGCCGGTACCGAGCCTCCGCCGAACAGCGGCTGGCCGGACACGTTCCACTCGAACCCGCTGCCGGACGGAATGGCGCCCTGCGGGTAGGCCACCACGAAGGTGTCGGCATCGGCGGTGGCGTCCATGCCGCTGAAGCCCTCCTGCTCGAGCGCCGTCGACTGGCTGCCGTGCAGGTTCAGCACCAGCGGCACCGGCGACGTCGAGCGGTACCCGGTCGGGATGTGGACGATCGCCGTCCGCTCGATCGCTCCGATGGTCGGGTGGAGGGTGGTGGTCCCCGGCGACGCCGCCGACCGCATCCGCGGAATCGCCGGGGCCCACGGTGGCGAGCCCCGGGCGGCACGGGGTCAGGCAGAGTGCGTCCGAGCACAACGGCAAATGTAGAACCCGGAGGCGAAGCGCGCGTGCCCGCCGGGCGTCCCCTTTCTAGTGGGTTCAGCAGTTTCTAGTCTTATTCCTATATTTCATCTGAAACGCTATACTCGTCCCATGGACCCGGTCAGGAACCCCTACAGCCCCGGGGCGGGCACCCGTCCCCCGGCCCTGGTCGGGCGTGAGCGCGAGATCGATGCCATGGACATCGCCCTCCAGCGCCTGCTCCTCGGGCGTGACGGGCGGAGCGAGATGCTCACCGGGCTGCGCGGGGTGGGCAAGACCGTGCTCCTCAACGAATTCGAGCATCTGGCCGATGCCCGGGGCTACTTCCACGAGCACATCGAGGTCAGCGAGGACGGAGAGCTCCCCCCTCGCCTGGCGGCCGCCTTCCGCCGGGTCCTCCTGTCGATGGACGCCCGGCGCCGCATCGGCGAGCGGGTGCACCGGGCACTCGGCATCCTCAAGGCCTTCACCATCCGCCTCCCCGACGGGGTCGAGCTGAACATCGACGTCGACCCCGTCCACGGGCCGGCCGACTCCGGCGACCTGGCCACCGACCTGGCCGGGCTCTTCGTCGAGCTGGGCGAGGTGGCCCGCGACCACGGCACCGGCGTGCTCATCACCATCGACGAGCTCCACTACGTGAAACTCGCCACCCTCGAGGCCCTGGTCATGGGTCTCCACCGGGCCACCCAGCTCGCCCTGCCCATTACGGTGGCCGGGGCCGGGCTTCCCTCACTGGCCACGCTGACCGGCGAGGCCAAGTCCTACGCCGAGCGCATCTTCACCTTTCCGATCATCGGCTCGCTGACCGGTGACCAGCCGCTCGAGGCACTCGAGGTGCCGGCCGCCGACGAAGAGGTCCGGTGGGCACCCGAGGCCCTCACCCGCGTGGTCGAGGTCACCGGCGGCTACCCCTACTTCCTGCAGGAGTTCGGAAAGCAGGCCTGGGACGTGGCCGAGGGCCCGCACCTGATCACCCTCGACGACGTCGAGCGCAGCATCCCGGTGGCCACCGCCGAGCTCGACGACGGGTTCTTCCGGGTGCGGACCGGTCGGACCAGCGACCCAGAACGGGCCTACCTGCGGGCCATGGCCGAGCTCTGTCCCGGACCGGTGCGGTCGGTGGAGGTGGCCGAGCTGCTGGGCAAGAAGGCCACCGCCCTCGGGCCCACCCGCGACGGCCTGCTGAAGAAGGCGCTCTGCTTCTCACCGCGCTGGGGGGAGATCGACTTCACGGTACCCATGTTCGACGCCTTCATGAAGCGGTGGATCCCCGAGCTGTCCGCGGTGGCACCGGCCGGCTGAACGGCGTGCCGCCCTGGGGCCCGATCAGCTCATGGCCGCAATCGGCTGCTTCGGGGGGAACTTGGCGAACGTCATGAAGTGCTTGGCGATCCCGTCGGTGAAGCTGTCGATGTAGGCCAGCTTGCGGATCATGTAGCTGTGTTGTTCCTTGGGGTCGAGGTACAGGTTGTAGAGCCGGCCGTGGGAGTACTTCTGGGTGACCCCGGTGAAGCCCCCCAGGTTGAAGCAGTCGCGGTCGTCGTCGGAGGACGAGGCCACCATGAACTTCCACTCGCCCACCCGGAGGGCCGAGAACACGTTGGTCAACCAGTAGTACAGGTACTTCCGGTTGGACACCCCCTCGGGGTCGAGGAGGAACGATGCCTGGTCCACGCCGTCGATGAAGCGGTCCTCGGGCACCGAGTCGCCCGCCCCGGCGACGGTGAGGAAGGTGTTGAACAGGTCCATGAAGGAGAAGATCCCGTCCGTCGCCCGGTCGGCGGCGATCATCCCGGGCCAGGCGAAGATGCCGGGGACCCGCTGCCCCCCCTCCCAGGTGGATCCCTTGGCGCTCCGGAACGGCGAGTAGGCGGCGTCGGGCCAGGTCTCCATCTCCGGCCCGTTGTCCGACGAGAGGAAGATCAGTGTGTCGTCCATCTGGCCGGTGGCCTCGAGCTCGGCCACCAGCCGGCCCACGATGTCGTCGAGCTCGATGATCGTGTCCTTGTAGGGGTGCTTGGCCGGAGAGGAACCGAGGAACCGCTCGTGCGGGTAGTTGTCGAAGTGGGCGCCCCGGGTGCAGTGGTAGAGCAACCACGGCGTACGCTGCCCGGCCTCCGGCTCGGACATCCGGCGGATGAACTCCNNTCCTCGACGTTCTCGGTCTCACCGCCCCGGGTGGCGTGGACGAAGCACTTGTTGAAGGGCAGGTTCTCCACCCACTTGGTGCGCTCCTCGCTGTAGACGATCTCGGGGAAGAAGTACGGGTCGCGCCATTCGGTGTACATGTCCGAGACGGACAGGAAGCCGTAGAAGTCGTCGAAGCCGACGTTCTGCGGCTGCGACTCGACGTTCTCGCCGATGTGCCACTTCCCGACGGCCTGGGTGACATAGCCAGCGTCGGAGAGCAGCTGGGCCAGGGTGATCTCGCCGTCGAGCCCGCCCGGCTGCCCGTACATCGGAGGCCGGAGGAGGCCGTGCCGCATCGGCAGGCGGCCGGTCATCAGTGAGGCCCTCGACGGGGTGCAGGACGGCTCGGAGTAGCACGAGGTGAGCAGCGTGCCCCGCCGGGCCAGCTTGTCAATGTTGGGCGTCGGCGCCCCCACGGCCACTCCCCCGCCGTAGCAGCCGAAATCGCCCCACCCGACGTCGTCGAAGAGGATGACCAGGATGTTGGGCCGCTTGCCGGACGCCCGATAGGTGCCGAGGGCGGCGGCGGCGCGCTGCTCCTGGCCCTCGAGGAAGAACCGGGGCTCGAGGCTGTCGCGGACCTGGGTCCGCTCGGCCACAATCGGGTCATGTGCCATCGGCATCGCTCCCTCGGTCGCTCGTTCGAAAGGATCGTGCCAGGCGGCCCGACCTGTCAATCCCGATGAGGGAAAGGCCGCATGCCCGGCCGACCGTGGTGCACCGTGGCCGTGGCGCGGGGAGGGCGGTCCGCCCGGGAGTCACCAACCAACGCTGCCGTCGATCATCTCACGGATCAGATCGGCGTGACCGTTGTGCCGGGCGTACTCCTCGATCATGTGCACGTAGATCCACCGCAACGAGCACGGCTCACCTCGCCGCGTGCCCGTGTCGTCGAGCCGGTGGCCACCCGCCGCGGCGCGGCTGGCTTCGCACTCGGCCTCCCATGTCGACAGGTCCGACGCCCAGTCGGCGTCGTCGAGCGGGACCAGCTCGCTGTCGTCCACGGCGGGGTCGAACCACAGATATGGGGCATCCGGATCGTCGCGGAGGGTCCGGCGGAACCAGTTCCGCTCCACCTCGGCCATGTGGCGGACCAGGCCGTGGAGCGACAGATTGGAGGTCGCCACGGGCCGGTGCTTGCGGGCGGCGTCGACCAGGCCTTCGCACTTGAGCACCAGCGTGGTCCGATGGAACTCGAGCCACTGCTCGAGCATCTCGCGCTCCGGTAGCACGAAGGGTGGCTCGTGCCGGCGGGGATCCGCGAGATCATCGACCATCTGGGAACCTCCTAGTGGGTATCGCTTCCGGACTGGCCCCGGCACAGCCGTGCCACTGGCAACGTAGGCCAGGTGCGGCCCCCGGCGGACCGGGTCCCGCCTGACGCTCCCTCTCCGGCCGCACACGCCGCGACCAGTCCCCCCTTCCACCGGCGGGGGCCTCGTCCTCTTGTACCGGAGGGCTCACTCCCGAGTGAGCCGATCGATGACCGGGTTTGCGCTGACGGCGTGGGCCACGACACTGAGCAGGACCGTGGCGGCGATGGCGGCCTCGGTGATCCGCACGCCGGGGTCACCGGGCGGCAGCGTCTCCTCGATGAGGAGCGCGAACACCACCGAGGCGAGCCCTCGTGGCCCGAACCAGCCGAGGAGGAGGCGGGTGCTCCGGTCGGCGCCGCTGCGCACCATGGCCAGGCCCACCGCCACCATCCGGACCACCGCGAGGCTGGCCACGGCGTAGATGGGCACCCGCCAGTCCGCCGCCCTCAGGGCGGGTACCACCAGGGCCGCCCCGAACACGAACCAGATGACCCAGGCAAGCGCCGACCCGACGAACTCCGGCAGCTCGACCAGCTCGTTCGACTCTTCGGGGAGCCGGAACCGGAGGGCGAGTCCGCCCACGAACGCCGCCACGAACCCGTTGCCGCCCAGCGCCACCGTTGCGGTGTAGGTCAGGACGACCAGCCCGAACACGGCGAGACGGGCGCCGCCGTACTCGGTCCAACCCTGCCGCTCGGCCATGGCCAGGATCAGCGCCCCGAGGATGCCGAACGCGACGCCCGCCAGTACGCCGCCCAGGACACCCACCACGACCGACACCACGTGGCCGGACCCGGTGCCCGCGCCCGGAACGTGCAGCGCGGTGGCCGCTGCGGCCAGCACGATGACCACCACCGGAGTGGCCAACCCGTCGTTGAGGCCGCTCTCCACGTTGAGCGCACGGCGCACGCGCTCGGCGATCCGGGTGTCGGAGATGACGGTGGCACTGAGCGACGCGTCGGTGGCCGCCAGCACGGCAGCCACCAGGATGGCCAGGATCCACGTCATGTGGGGCAGCACCACGAAGCCCACCACCGTTCCGAGGGCTATCGACACCGGTAGGCCGATGGCCAGCAGCCTGAAGGGCCACGCCGCGTCGTGACGGAGCTGTTCCGGATCGATGCTGGAGGCATCGGAGAAGAGCACCAGCGCCAGGGTGATCTCTGCCAGGACGCGGATCGTGGTGGCGTCGATGTTGACGGTGACGTCGTGGATGTGCCCGTTCCCCAGCAGCAGACCGGCGGCAACGAACAGCATCGGGGCGCTGACTCCCGTCCGCTCGAGCGGACGGGCGAGCACCGCCCATCCGAACACCAGTGCGGCCAGGGCGATGATCGCCCCCTCGCTCATCGACCGCCCTCGCTCCGGGGCATCCGGCCTGCCGGTACGCCGCCCCGTCGGCCTGCCGGTACGCGGTCCGGTGCGCGACCCGGTGGGCAACCGGGGCCGCTCGCGGCGAGGTGCGGCTGCCGTCGACGTCCCTCCCCGGTCGGTACCCGTCCCACTGCCCGTCCCTTCCGGCTCGTCCACTCCCGTGCGCCGGGCCATCTTGGCCCACGGGCTCGGCATCTCCCGGGAAGGCATGCCACGGGCTCGGCATCCCTACGCCCGTGGCGCAAAATCGACGATGTGACTGCTACCCTTTACCCTTGCTAGTGCAATAGGGGCCACGTCGCTTGCAACACCTGGTGAATCGCCCGGGTGAACCACTCGGGCGATCAGAGTGGCGAGGAGTGCAGCGTGCGGACATCGGAAGTCGGCCGGACCAACGTGGGCGTTTCCGGCCCCGATCTCTTCCATCAGGCAGTCATCGGCATGGCCTACGTCTCCTTCGACGGGGACGTCCTCGGCGCCAACACCGCCCTGTGCGAGCTCCTCGATCGGGAATCAGATGCCCTGTTGAGCTCCAACTGGGCGGACCACCTCCTGCCGAGTGGTAGCACGTCCTGGTTCGACGAGGTCGCTCCCCTGTGCACCGGTGACGTCCAGACGTTGGACTGCAACGGTCGGGCTCTGCTCCCCGACGGTGGGCTCGTCGTCGTCCAGATCACCTACACCGCCATCACCTTGGGAAGTGCGCCCGCACTCCTCGTCCAGGTGTTCGACCTGTCCAACGAGACGTCGGCCCTCGAATCGATGATCGATGCCGACCGACGGTTCAAAGCCCTGAGCACCTGCTCGTCGGACGTGATCCTGTGGGTGCGGCTGCCGCCGGACCTCGCCTGTCGGTATGCGAGTGACTCGCTCGCCACGATGGCCGGGTACTCCGTCGGCGAGGTCTACGCCAATCCTTCCCTGGTGCGGCAGATGGTCCACGCTGATGACTGCTCCATCATCGATTCCGTCATCGAAGTCGCCGGCAACAGCCTCTCGGAGACGCACACGGCACGGGTCCGCTGGACACGAAAGGACGGGACCGAACTCTGGATCGACGACAACATCACCGTGCTGGCGTGGTCCGGTGGTCGCCCCACCGACATCCTCCACGTGGCCCGGGATGTCACCGCGGAGGTGGACGCCGAACGGGAACGGGCCCGCCATGATGCACAGCGCCGGGCCGTCACCGCGCTCTCCCAGGGCTCGCTGGCGGCCGATGACCTGGCCGCCGCGCTGGATGATGCGGTGCTCGCCGTCGAACGATGGTCCACCATGGACAAGGCGGCGGTGTGGTGGGAGATCGAGCCGGAAGGGAGATTCCGTCTTACCGCGGGCGTCGGGTTCTCCGACCTCGAAGTAGGGATTTCGCTCGTCGACGCTTCCCTCTCCCATGCAGCAGCGGTGCGGGCCAACAACGGCGGCACTCCCTTCGAGGGTCCGGGCGCGTTCTCCGGAACGAAGGTCGGAAGTGAGCTCGACGGCGAGGGTGTCACCTCGGGATTCGGGGTTCCCATCCGTCGCTCGGGTCGTGTCCTCGGTGTGCTGGCCGCGTACTCTCCCTCCGAGCAGCCCATGAGCCCTGAGGACGGGCTCTTCCTGCAGTCCATAGGCAATGCCCTCGGCGCGTGCGCCGAACGCGTCCACCACGTCGAAGAGATCGGCTTCCTGGCCCTCCACGATCGGTTGACCGGACTGCCCACCCGGGCCCGGCTCATCGATCAACTCAAGCACTACCTCGCCACCGCGGAGGCCGAGGACGTGCTCGTCCTCGTCATGGCGGACATCGATGGCTTCGGGCTGCTCAACGAAGCACTGGGCCACGACGTCTGCGATCAGGTGCTGATCGAGATCGCAGCGCGGTTGCAGGCTCTCGACGGACCGCTGATCGTAGCCCGCACCGGAGGTGACGGGTTCGGTGCCATCGTGCCGGTGGCCGGCGATTTCCTGAGGGTGGACACCCTGGCCCGGGAGGCAGTGGCCGTCATCAACCAACCGATCGAGACCGCCGCGGGACCGGTGACCGTGACCACCTCGGCGGGCGTAGCCGTCGGCGAGTCGGGTCAGGACGCCAACGATGTCGTGGCGTCGGCGCTGGCGGCACTGACCGTGGCCAAGACCAAGGGACCCGGGTACTGGGAGGTCGCCTCCGGTCAGGAGCACTCCGCTGCACTCCGCCGGCTCAACCTCGTCGGTCAGCTACGAGACGATGTGGCCAGTGAATCCGTACGCGCCTACTTCCAACCCATCGCGTGCATCCCGTCTGGCGAAATCGCCGGCTTCGAGGCCCTTGCCCGTTGGCAGAGCGAGGACGGAACGATGGTGCCTCCGGTGGAGTTCATCCCCATCGCAGAGGACACGGGTCTGATCATGCAGCTCGGTCTCTCGATGCTCGGCCAGGCGTGCCGCTTCATGGAATCGGTGCGATCAGACACACCGGACAGCAAGATGATGGTCACGGTCAACGTCTCTCCCCTCCAGCTGGACGATCCCACGTTCCCGGCCCAGGCCGAGGAGGTCCTCGCCCGCTACGACATCCCCCGCTCCGAACTGTTCCTCGAGCTGACCGAGTCGGCACTGGTCATCGACGACCTGCCCGCTCTCGATCGGCTCGACGCACTGCGGGCCATCGGGGTGCGCCTGGCCATCGACGATTTCGGCAGCGGGTTCTCGAGTTTCGCCTACCTGACCCAGTTCCCCATCGACCTGTTGAAGCTCGATCGTGCCCTCGTGGCCGGGATGCACGACGATCCACGACGGGAGGCCGTGGTCGAGTCGATCCTCCTCCTGGCCCGGACCCTGGGGATCACCGTGCTGGCGGAGGGGGTCGATCGCCCCGAGGAACGAGACTCGCTCGCCGCTATGGACTGCCCCCTTGGTCAGGGCTTTCTCTGGAGCCAGGCAGTCCCCGCCGAAGAGGCGCTTGCATTGCTCGGCAAGGGCGCGATGCTCTGCAACGGCATCCACCGGCGCCTCTGCGACCCGACATGCGCGGACCCTCTCCATCACCCGTCACACCGTCCCTCGGCCCTCCCCGGAGCCGGAGTCATCCCCTCGGCCCTCCCCGGAGCCGGTGCGGCCTGAGAGCCACGATGCCGTAGGTTCGTCTGTCCGCGATGTCCCGCGACATCACAGTGGTGGGGACGGAGGGATTCGAACCCTCACTGGAGGCGGTTTAAGCGCCCTGCCTCTGCCGGTTGGGCTACGTCCCCGAGGCCACCTTGCCGAAGAGGCCGGCGTGGTTGACGGGCACCTGTGCGCGGTGAGGATCCAGACCTTAGGCGCCAGCCGCGATGTCCGCCGATGTGGCCGACGCGTCGGCGCGCCGCCGCTTCAGGCACGCAACAGAACCCGCCGGCAACCGACGTCGACCTCCGCACCGCCGAGGGGAACTCCCTGCTGGTGGAGCGGGCGATCGACCGGTTCGGACGCATCGACGCATCGACACTGGTCACCGGCATCGGCATCATCACCGGTCGCTTCCTGGAGATCGCCGTCAAGCAGTGGGAGCGAACGAAAACCGGCAACCTCGACGTGGTCCTCCACGGGCTGCAGGCGTTCGTCCCACCGATGATCTCACAGGGCTCGGGGGACATCGTCGTGTTCACCAGCGCCACCGGGGCGCGGCCCGAGCCCCGGGTCTCCACCTACTCGGCGACACGGGCCGGAGCCAACGCGCTGGTCCGGGCCGTCGGCCTCGAGCACGCCCGGGACGGGCCGTGCATCAACGCCATCGGCAGTAATTTCATGGACTTCCCGGGATTTCTGCGGGCCCTAGCGGTGGGGCCACGACGCGGCCGCCGCTGCCGCCGCGGCCACCGCGTCGAGCTCTTCGTTTCTCGGTCGCTCGACCTGGTTCGACAGCCCGTTGCGCCCCGGGCACGGCCCCAGCACGGTGGTCGGCCGTCGGGCCGGGTCCCAGTTCGACCAGGTGCCGCCGGGCGCCGCTCCGTCGCCCAAGGGACCGCCGGGCGCCGCTCCGTCGCCCCCGTCGCCCCCCCTCCCTTCCGGCGTCCCCGACCGGGCGAAGTCGACCCACGCCGCACGCATTGCGGCCGACAACGCGAAGGCGTCATCCCCGCCGCCGGAGAACGTCTGCACCATCGGATTGAGGACGCTGCCGAAGACGAACGGGATCTCCAGCGCATGGCACGAGCCCAACCGGCCCTCCAAGGCGGGCGACTCCCAGGTGAACAGGTAGCAGTAGGTGCCGACGCCGGGGCCGGCAGCCCGGGCATGGGCGTCGGCGAAGCGGATGGTCGGCACCCTGAAGACGTACTCGGTGGCGATGGCCGTCCACAGGTCACAAGGTGCCACCGGCTCGCCGCGGCCGGCCCGCGCCTCGCGCACGGTGGCGATCACCGCGTCGGCGGCTACCGCATCGGGGGTCACCCGTCTCATCCTCCGCCGCAGGCCGTCCTCGTCCAGGGAGCTCAGTTTGGGGCTCCCGACGGTCCACAGCGAGAACTCGTCACGGGTGGTGCCGATGAGAAGTGGCACCTGGGATGCCGAGCCGGAGGCCACTGCCTCCTCGGGTGTTCGATCCAGCAGGCCCCCGTCGATCACCGGCATCACCGGCAGACCCGAGTCGTCGACCTCCCCCTGCTGGCCGAGCTCGTCCAGGGCCCGCACCAGTTCCTCGGCCGGGACCTCCTCCAGCGCGGCGCGGGTGAGTGCGACGCCGAGGTGGGCCGCCACCTTCTCTGCATGTGACGAGGCTGCCTCGACCGAGTGCGTGTAGGGCGGCCCGCTCTGGACGACGGCCCGGTGGAACAGACCCTTGGCGGCGGGCGCGCCGAGGAGGGCGGACACGCTCATCCCCCCGGCCGATTCGCCGAAGAAGGTGACCTTGCCCGGATCGCCGCCGAACGCCGCGATGTTGTCACGCACCCACCGGAGCGCGGCGATCTGGTCGGCAAGCCCCCAGTTGCCGAAGCCCGACCACTGCTCGCCATCCAACCAGGTCTGATCGGGCTCCTCGAGCACCGGATGGGCGAG
>PLHF01000153.1:42438-105401 GCA_003138855.1 Acidimicrobiaceae bacterium
GAGGCGGCCTCCGGCTCACCGCCCATGAACGCCTCGACCTCCATCGGGGTCTGGTGGGCGACCGGACCGAACCGATCGCACTCGCGGATGCCGGACCACGGCTCCACCGGGGCGGGCGGGCGCCAGCGCCGCCGGCCTGCGGGCGACGCCGCGTAGGGAATGCCGGAGAACGACCACGTCCCGTTGCGCTCGACCCCGCGGACGCGGCCCCCGTGCACCTCGACCACACCGTCCACAACGAGGACCTCCAGTCGGACCGGGAACCTGCCGATACTGCAGGCAACTTAGCCACTCGACCAACCGCCCCTCCCGCAGACCGAATGAGACCGGCCCGAACGTGACCATGGAATCGACCCGAACCAGCACCACCAGCTCCGCTCCACGGCCGTCGATGCCCGACGTCACCCGCCGTTTCCGACCCATACCCCCTTGTCCGACCGGGAATGGTGCAAGTACCGTGGCATGGTGGCGGATGTGAGGACAGGGCATCCAGACACCGGGAGCCGGGCGCGCCCGCGCCCCTGCAGGGGAGCCAGCAGGGCGCGGCGCGGCGGGCTCCGCCTGGCACTGGCGTGCACGGCTGGTCTCTTCCTCTGCGTCGGAGCGGGCACGGCAACGGTCGCCGGAAGCGCAGCCACGGCAGGCGCAGCGAGCACCACTTCCACGACGGCCGCCACCGGCACGTCGACTACGGCAGTCGGCTCCACCCCATCCCAGGACCAGATCAACGCCACCGAGTCCCAGGTGGCCACCGTCGAGGCCCAGATCTCCCAACAGCAGACGGTGCTCGACCAGGCCGACGAGCAGTACGACCAGGCGACCGTCAACCTGGGGGCCACCAGGAGCGCCCTCCAGTCCACCTCTGCCTCCATCCAGGTGGCCACGTCCAAGCTGGCCGCCGAGCGGTCCCAACTCCGCCAGGACGCCATCGAGGACTACGTAAGCAACTCATCGGCGGAGGCGGTGTCGGAGATCTTCGCCGCGCCCACCGGCGCCTCACAGATCCGCGCCCTCTATGAAGGACTGGGCATCGGCAACGTAACCGCCGACGTGGCCAAGGTGCAGGCCGGACAGCACCAGCTGTCGGCCACCCAGTCCAAACTGCTGGCCGAGCAGCAGGCACAGACCACCCAGTTCGCCCAGGAGAACCAGGCCCGCCAAAGCGCCGCCGCAGCCAACTCCCTCGCCGAGGCGACCCTGGCCCAGGTCAAGGGAGCCCTGGCCCAGCAGATCGCCCAACAGGCCGCAGCCCAGGCCGCAGCCGCAGCCCAGACCGCAGCCGCAGCCACCGACCCGGCAGCCAAGCAGGCTGCAGCGTCACAGGCGTCAAAGGCGGCCCAGGTGGCGACCACCCTCAGCGGCGGCAGTGCCGCGGCCGCAAGTGCCACGACCGCAGCCAACCAGGCCGCCGGTGCCGCCNNGTGGCCACCGTGTCCAGTGGCGACAGCCCGCAGGCGGCAGGCCTGGCCGCCGTCCACGGTGCCATGCAGTACCTCGGCGTGCCCTACGTCTGGGGCGGCGCCAGCTACGCCGGTGTCGACTGCTCGGGCCTGGTCATGCTGGCGTGGGCCCATGCGGGGGTGTCCCTGCCCCACTCGGCCGCCGACCAGTACAACGTGTCCCAGCACGTGAGCCTTTCCAGTCTCGAGCCCGGTGACCTGCTCTTCTACGACCTCGACGGGGCCGGCATCGATCACGTGGTGATGTACGTCGGGCCCATCCTCGACGGGCAGCCGACGACCTACGGGTCCAACACCATCATCCAGGCCGCCCAAACCGGCACCGTAGTGACTTTCGACCCCTTCTGGTCCTTCGGGTTGGTCGGCGCCGGCCGTCCCTAGCGCCCGGCTCGCCGGTCCAAGTCAGGCCCGCCGGTCCAAGTCAGGCTCACCGCACACCTGGCCCACCGGACAGCAGGTTTGCCGGGCCCCGCTAGGGTCACACCGAGAGACTCATGACACTCGACCTCTCCATCATCGTGCCCGCGTTCAACGAGGCACCCCGGCTGGCCGAGGGGATGCGGCGGTTCGAGACCGCGGTGGCAGAAGGCGCGGTGGACGTGGGGCGCACGGAGGTCCTGTTCGTCGACGACGGCAGCACCGATGGGACGGCGGCGGCGGCCGAGGAGCTCCTGGCCCCGCTCCCCCACCACCGGGTGGTCCGCCATCCCGTGAACCTGGGGAAGGGTGCCGCCGTACGCACCGGCGTGTCGCTGGCCCGGGGCGGGTACACGGCCTACATGGACGCCGACATGGCCATCGACCCCCGGGCCATTCCCCTGCTGCTGGACGGGCTGGCCACCCACGACCTGGCCATCGGATCCCGGGCGCTGCCCGATTCGATGGTCGAGAGCACCTACGCCGTGCGCACGGTGATGGGCAGGCTCTTCAACCAGCTGGTGACCACCGGCACCGGGCTCGGCCTCCACGACACCCAGTGCGGCTTCAAGGCCTTCCGCACCCCGGCCGCCCGACTGCTCTTCCACCTGGTCCGCATCGACCGTTTCGCCTTCGACGTCGAGATCCTGGCCCGGGCGCGACGCCTCGGCCTCGGGATCACCGAGGTGCCGGTCAACTGGAGGCACGTGCCCGGCAGCACCATCCACCCGCTGGACGATTCGATCACCATGTTCATCGACGTCTACCGCTCGCGTCTCGGGCTCCTTCCCGCCCCACCGGTCCCGGCCGTCGGGGTCCGCGATCCCTCTGCCCGGACCCCCTCCCCCGAGCTGGACGCACGGGTCCGGGACGTCATAGCGGGGACCCTGGTCGGCGTGCCCGTCCCCGTCGTGGCCCAGGGCCCGTCGGTGATAGCGCTCCTGCCCCTGGTCGATCCCGAGGAGGTGGCCCTGGTGTACTCGGCGCTGCGGGCCGAACTCGAGCCGTTGCAGGTCTCCCGGCGGGCCCTGGGCATCGAGGCCCTGCGGCGGCTGGGCCCCCTGGCCGACCGGCTCCGGGCTCCTCCGGTCCCGGGAGGACCGGCCTGAGCCCGACCGGCTCGGCGAGTCGGGGAAGCCACGAGACGGTGGCACCCCCCGTCGGCGGTACCATGCACGGTGTGAGCCCGGACCCCTCGGACATCGACCAGACGGTGCGTCAGGCGAGCCGCCCTACCGACAACGACATCATCGATGCCGTCGTCGAGTCCGGTCACCACGGTGCGCCCGCTGCCACGGTCGACGGCGTCACCGACGGTGAGCCGGGCCGCGAGCACGCCCGTGGCGCGGTCCGTGACGTCGCCCATGGGGACGACCAGGCCCGTCCCCCCGGCGGTGCCTCGGTGTCCATCCTGCCGGTGGCCGCCAATCGCCGCCGGCGCCCACAGCCCGACGACCCGCGGCGGTCCGACGTCGACGAATGGGGTCGCTCCGAGCACATGCGGTCGATCGTGCGCCGCCTGTACAACCCGATGTACCGCTACTGGTTCCGGGTTGAGTGGGAGGGACTGGAGAAGATCCCGACCCACGGCGGGGCCCTGTTGATCGCCAACCATGCCGGCGCCATCCCGCCGGATGCCCCCGCCATCATGCACGGCATCGAAGTAGAGCTCGGGCGCCCGGTCTACGGACTGGCCGACTACTTCTTCCGCACCGTCCCGGTGGTCGGTACCCTGTGGTCCCGGACCGGCGGCGTGCCGGCACATCCCGACAACGCCTACCGCCTCCTGCACGACCAGCACCAGTTGGCGCTGGTGTTCCCCGAGGGGACCAAGGCCACGTCCAAGACCTACTCCGACCGCTACCGGCTCCGCCGCTTCGGTCGGGGCGGGTTCGTGGAGATCGCCATGAAGGCCGGCGTGCCCGTCATTCCCATCGCTGTGGTCGGTGCCGAGGAGTCGATGCCCATCCTCTTCAGTATGGGTGGCGTGGCCAGGGCCCTCAAACTGCCGTACTTCCCGGTGACCGCCAACTCCCTCGTCTTCGGGCCCCTCGGCTACGTCGCCTACCTGCCGGCGAAGATCAAGCTGCGCGTCCTCGATCCCATCACCTTCGACGTGGAGCCGGGGCTGGAGCGGTACTCGAGGAGCCGGGTGATGGACGAGGCGGAGGCCGTCCGGGCCAAGCTGCAGGACGCGTTGCACGACATGCTGCGCGAACGCCGCAGCGTCTGGTTCGGCTGAGCCGATGGGCAGGCGCGTCCTGATCACCGGGCTCGACACCTTCTGGGGCGGCCGCATGGCCCAGGCCCTGGAGTTGGAGCCCGATGTGGAGATGATCCTCGGCCTGGGGACCAACGATCCCAAGGTCCCGCTGGAACGCACCGAGTTCGTCCGCTCCGACCAGAAGTACTCGATCCTCAACCGGATCGTGCGGGCCACCCAGGTCGACACCATCGTGCACACCTTCCTCGAGACCAACTCGATCGGCGTGTCCAGCCGGGTCCTCCACGAGATCAACGTGATCGGCACCCTCAACCTGCTGGCAGCCGCCGGTTCGGCCGGCTCGTCCGTCCGCCAGGTCGTGATCAAGTCCTCGGCACATGTCTACGGTTCGTCCGAGACCGACCCGACCTGGTTCCGCGAGGACACCGGGCGCACCAGCCCGGTCCGCAACCGGCTGGAGCGGTCCCTGATCGAAGTGGAGTCGTTGGTNNTGGGGACCGACATCATCACCCCGATCAGCTACGACCTCCGTCACCGGGTGCTTCCGGCCATTGCCGGCTTCGACCCGCTCGTCCAGTTCGTCGAGGAGGACGATGTCGTGCGCGCCCTCGAGTTCGTCACCGGGAAGCAGCTCCCGGGCGTGTTCAACGTGTCCGGAGCGGGCAAACTGCCGTGGAGCGAGGTGGCCTCCATCGGGGGTGCGCGCCTCCTGCCGCTGTCGCCGTTCCGGCCCCAGGCCTTCGCGGCACCGCTCCGCCGGGCGGGGGTGATCCAGTTCCCGCCGGAGATGGAGGGCTTCATCCGGTTCGGGCGGGGCGTGGACACCTCCCGCTTCGCGGCCACCGGCTTCGAGTACCGCTACACCAGCGCCGGGGCCGTGGACAGCTTCGCCCGGGCCAACAACCTGCGCCGGGCGACCGGGTCGGGCTCGGGCGCCCCGGAGTACCGCTACGAGCAGGAGGTCGAGCAGTTCTTCCGCCACTCCCCTGCCGTGGTCCGGGGCATCGACGGCTGAGCGCCACGGGCTCCGTCGGGCTCCCCGGGCCTCGGCCCAGGCTGGACCGACCAAGAGCAGTGCCGTGGGGCTCCCGCTACCACTCCCGACCGCCCGGGACCGTTACCATGCAGGCGTCCCGTTCCTCCCTGGCCCGGTCGCCACGGCCGCTGCCACTGCAAGACACCGCTGACCCAAGGAGCACTGCCGGGGTGACCACAGAGACCAACACGGGGCAGCCCGGGCAGGCCGGGGAGCCCGGGGAACCCACCGACGGCGCCGGCGGCGCCGCTGCGGCTGCCGTCGCGGTCGTCGGGGCCGTCGCGGTCGACGAGGCCGGGACGGGGGTTGCCACGGCCGAGGAGCGGGTCAGGTCGGAGGAGCCGACGGCCGAACCCCGTCGCCGGCATACCAGATCCCACGTCCGGTCCGGCGGTCCGGGCGTGTCCCTGGGGACCACGCCGCCCGGCCTCTCCCCGTTCTGGCGACGGGCGTTGGTCGCGCTGCTGGCCGTCCAGGTGATCATCATCGTCACCGCCGGGATCGTCGTCGCCGCGCAGTTCAAATTCCCGTCGGTGATCGACGAGGACGCGCACTACTCCTACGTCCAGCAGATCGCCCAGCACGGATCGCTGCCCGTGCTGGGCAAGACGGAGACCAGTCTGCAGGGGCTCGCATTGGAACAGGGCATCTACCCGCGGCCGACGACCATCAACCCCAGGACGGACGGCCTTGGCGGCCTCAGCTACGAGGCGTTCCAGCCGCCCCTCTACTACATCACCGCGGTCCCGGCCTTCGACATCACCGGCAACTACAAGGACAAGGTCTACGCCCTCCGGGCCTACGGCGTGCTCCTGCTGCTGGTGTCGGTCGTGCTCGCCGCGCGCCTGTCCCGGGCCGTGCTGAGGGAGCGGTGGATGATCGGCTGGTCGATCGTCATGGTCTTCTTCGCCCTCCCCGGGGTGGTCGTCCGGTTCGCCACCATCGGGAACGTCGGCCTGGCCGTGCTCCTGGCGATCCTCTTCGCCACCGAGCTGTGGGTGGCGTGGGACAGGCACGCCACCGGGCGCTACATGGTCGCGGGCGCCGTGCTGGGCCTGTGCGTGCTCACCCAGCTCGAGATGGTGATCCTGGGCCCCGTCTTCGCACTGGTCGTGGTGGCGGAGGTGTGGCACCGGCGATCCTTCCGCTCGTGGCGACCCCTGATCGTGGCCGTGGCCATCCCCCTCGTACTGGTGGCGCCGTGGTTCGCGTTCAACGAGGCCAACTACCACATGCTGACCGCTGGCCCCATCGCCATCGAGGAGCAGACCGAGATCAACAACCCGCACCACGTCCACTACTCGATCAGCCAACTGCCCAACGACACGGTGAACTCGATCCTCGATCCCACCCTCCCGGCCGAGTGGGGCAATGCGCTCTACGGCCATGCGGCGCTCGCCTACCTCGACCAGCTCCTCGTCGTCCTTCTGGTACCCGCCGGCCTCGTGCTGGCTCTCGGGCTCGGGCGGCGCCTGTGGACCATCCGCTCGGGCATCCTGGGCCTGCCCTGGATCCTCAGCGTCCTGGAGATGTGGTACATCCGGTACGGGGAGCAGTGGCTGATCTTCGCCCGCTACACATATCCGACCCTGCCCATCCTGCTGGTGCTGGTCGGCGAGGCGACGGAGACCTTCCGAGCCCGCTTCCTCCCGGTCGTGGTGAGCGCCGGGGCGACCGCCTCCCTGATCTGCATCTGGGCATTCTTCCTCTTCAGCTTCTCGGGGACCTGGTCCATCCGGTAGGTGCGACCGGGGGCCCGCCGGCCGGGACCTCCCGGCCCGGAACGGTCGCATGCAGCGCGGACGGCGGTGGCGGGGACGTGGCGGCGGTGATGGCGGCGGCGCTCAGTACCCGGCGTCGAGGCAGCGCGGGCCCGGGACGGCCAGGTAGCGGAGGACCTTGGCCTCCCGCCGTCCCCTGGTCACGGTGTCGAGGATCAGACCCGACGCCATGGACAGGAACGCCAGGATCATCAGGCCGGTCGCCAGCACCGCGGTCGGGAACCTCGGGACCCGGTGCGTGTGGACGAAGGTCAGGGCCAGGGGGAACGCCAGGATGACGGCGATGACGGCCAACAGGCCGGCCAGGGCGGTGAAGAAGGCCAACGGCCGCTCCGACCGCACCAGCCGGACGATCGTCCCGACGATGCGGAAACCGTCCCCGACCGTCGAGAGCTTGCTCTCCGATCCCTCCGGCCGCTCGCGGTAGGGCAGGACCAGCTCGGTCATGGGCATCTCCAGGTCGAGCGCGTGGACCGTCAGCTCCGTCTCGATCTCGAAACCGGAGGAGGACACCGGAAACGACTTCACGAACCGGCGCGAGAACACTTTGTAGCCTGAGAGCATGTCGCCGGCGGGACGACCGAACATCCTGGTGACCAGGCCGGCGAGAAGTGCGTTGCCGAAGGCGTGTCCCCGCCGGAACGACCCCTCGTCCTCGGACCGGCGGGCCCCATTGACCAGATCGAACCCCTCTTCGGCCATCAACCGGACCATGGTGTCGGCAGATGCGGCGTCGTAAGTATCGTCGCCGTCGACGAGCACGTAGATGTCGGCCTCGATGTCGGCGAACATCCTTCGTACTACATTGCCCTTCCCCTGGAGCGGCTCATGGCGGACCACCGCGCCGGCATCCGCCGCAATGAGTGGGGTGTTGTCGGTCGAATTGTTGTCGTACACGTAGACCGTGGCCGACGGCAGGCTCTTCCGGAAGTCCTGCACAACGGCCTCGACGGTGACCGCCTCGTTGAGGCACGGGATCAGTACGGCAATGGCCGGGCCCCGGCGGCGACCGGATACTGCATCCTCGATGATCTCATTCGCCACGCGGTCGTCGGCCATCCGGCTAGCTCCTCTTCAGCCAGGTGGTGCGCAGCTCGGGGGCGCGCACCGCCCACTCCTCCGCCGTCATGGCGTAGCGAACGTGATCCTCCCACTCGCCGTTGATCTCGAGGAAGCCGAGGGCCACTCCCTCGATGCGCAGGCCCAGCTTCTCGACCACCCGACGGCTGGACATGTTCCGGGGGATGATCGCCACTTCGATCCGGTGGAGCCGAAGCGTCTCGAAAGCGAACTGAAGCACGACGACGACCGCTTCGGGGATCAGTCCCGATCCGGCCAGCTCCTCGTCGATCCAGTAGCCGATGGCGCCATTCTGGAACGGTCCGCGTTGGATGGACGACAGAGTGATCTCTCCGGCAAAGCGACCGTCTACGAAGATCCCGAATCCGAACCCGCTCCCGAGCTGGCGCTCACGTTCGCGCATGCCGCATCGGGCCACGAAGCTGGCTGCATCCTCCGGCGCAGGGGGTGCGCCCTTGGACCTCGGTTCCCACGGGATGAGCCATGACCGACATCGGGTCCGGACCGCCAGCCACGCCTCGTAGTCCCCCTCGACGAGGGTCGCCAGCCGGATCCGCCACCCGGGCAGCTCGAGGGATCGCACGGCGGGCGCACGAAGGCTGGCACTCATGACCATCCCACCCGTTCGCCCACTGCCGACTCCCGCTCCATCCTCGACCTGACCTCCGCTGGCATCCCCCTTGAGGCGCCCCGGGCCAGGAGGTCTGCCCATCCTGACCTCACTCTGTCGCCCGTGCAGGCCCGAGACCTCATCATCGAATGGTAGGTCAATCACCGCAGGTACATGCCAGCCCGGCACGGGGGAATCGGTGGCCGCCCCTGACCACAATGGGCCCAACCAGCACAATTGCCGCAGCGGGTCGGTCCACCCGTGGAGTGGTTCGGCCACCGGCGGGTCTCGCGACGCAGGCCGCGCGCCGCCGGGCAGTGTGACGCTCCGGATGGTCCGATCGCGGCACGACGATGCACGCCGGCGGTCCGGGTGATGAAGATCCTTGCTCGTATACTCGCCCAGGCACCCGGCCGGCAGTCCGGTGGTGCCACCCCTTGGCAGAAAGCGGTGCCAGTGACGAGCCGACCCGGTCGGGCAATTCGGAGGTGGCTCGCCCGCCGATCGCCCAACCTCGTCCCCCTGGTGTGCATCCTCTTCGCCGTCCTGGCAGCCAACCTCCCCTTCCTGCTGCACGTCGTCACCACCAACCCGCTCGTCATCAACGCCTACCTGACGCCGCCCACCTCGGGCCGGCTGCCCGGCCTTCCCTACATCGACCCCAACGCCGGGTACACCACCCAGGCCCTCGGCCACCTGGCCGCCCTCGACTGGCTCCACGGGCACGTCCCGTGGTGGGACCCCTTCGAGGGGATCGGGGCGCCGCTGGCCGGTGAGATGCAGAGCGGTGCGTTCTTCCCGCTGACCATTCTGCTCGCCCTCCACCAGGGCCTGCTCCTGCTCCAGCTGACGCTCGAAGCAGCCACCGGATGGTCCACCTACTTCCTCATCCGGCGACTGGGCGTGGGCCGTACGTTCTCCACGGCAGCCGGGGTGGCGTTCGGCCTCTGCGGGACGTACGCCTGGCTTGCCCACGCCCCAATTCGCCCGGTCGCCCTGCTGCCCCTCTGCCTGCTGGGCGTCGAACGCGCCGTCGATGCCGGCAGGGCCGGTCGACCCGGGGGCTGGCGCCTCCTCGCGGTGGCACTGGCCCTCTCGATCCTCGCCGGCTTCCCCGAGACGACCCTCATCGACGGCCTCTTCGTGGCCTGGTGGTCCGTCCTCCGGTTGGCCGGGCCGGGTCGGGCGTCGTGGCAACGGATCGTAGCCAAGCTCGGTGCCGGGCTGGCGACCGGCGTGGCCCTGGCGGCACCGCTCCTCATCGCCTTCGCCGGCTATCTTCCCTACGCCGACGTCGGTGGCCACAACGGTGAGTTCGCATCCGTGTCCCTCGCCCCCACGGGACTCGCCCAACTGATCCTCCCTTACTCTCTCGGGCCGATCTTCGGGTTTCACGCTCCGGCCGGGGCCACCGACACGATCTCGCTGCTGTGGGGCAGTGTCGGGGGCTTCCTCACGGTCACCGTCATTGCCGCCGGCCTCGTGGGGCTCATCGGGCGGCGGCAGCGGCTCCTCCGGCTCGGCCTCGGCGCATGGATACTGGTCTGCCTGCTCCGCACCTTCGGGTTCCCTCCCGTCGTCCATCTCATGGCCCTCCTGCCCGTCATCCGGCTCACCGCCTTCTATCGCTACGCCGACGGATCGTGGGAGTTCGCCGCAGTGGCCCTGGCTGCCCTGGGCATGGACGACATCGCCCGAAACATGACCAGACGGCGGGTGCTGGCAGCGGCTGCCGCCGTCACGGGTGTTCTTGCCGCCTGGGCCGCCGCTACGGCGTGGCCGCTCCTGACCGCTGCCGTCGGTCCGTCGGGGGCGCTGGGAGCCCACCGCCACATCTACGCAGTGGGCAGCCTGGTGTTCGCATCGGTGGCCCTGGCCCTTCTGGCCGTCGGCGGACTCATGGCGGGTCGTCGCAGCGAACCATCCCCCGCCGAACGGGTGCAGAGGCTCAGCCGGGTCGAACGCGGCAGGAGGCAGGGGCGCGCCCTGATGGCGGGTGTGGTCGCTGCCGAATCGATCGTCCTCCTGGGGTTCACCTATCTGTCTGCCCCGCCACCCACGCCGCTCGAAGCCGGGTCGGTCAGTTGGCTCCAGGCCAACCTGGGGGACCATCGCTTCTACACCCTCGGGCCCATCCAGCCCGACTACGGGTCCTACTTCGACATCGCCGAGGCCAACGTCACCGACAACCCCGTCCCCACGGCGTGGAGCCGGTACATCGGCGCGCGCCTCGACCCCAACTCGCCCCCGCGGAACTTCACCGGCGGAGCGCGCATCGACCCGAACGGCCCCACGCCGGCGCAGGAATTGAGTGCCAACCTTCCCAGCTACGAGGCGGTCGGCGTCCGCTACGTCGTCGAGAACGCCACCGGACTCGACGTCCTGGGCCAGCCATTTCCGGCGGCGGGGTCTCCCCCGTGGCCCGCAGGTCCTCGCCTCGTCTACCACGACACCTTCGCCGAGATCTGGCAGCTTCCTGCTCCTGCACCTGTGTTCTCTCTGGCGGTGACCGCTCCGGCCGCCGGTGGGGGTCGGGTCGACACTCCGTGCACCGTGACCGGCGTGGGATGGGACCAGGCGACGGTGCACTGCTCCCAGCCATCCGTGCTGGTGCGGAGGGTGCAGTACCTCCCGGGGTGGACGGCGACCGCGGAGGGCCGTGCGCTTCCCGTCCGGGAGGACCGGGCGGGCCCTGCCGGACTGTTCCAGGAGGTGTCCGTGCCCTCCGGCACGACCTCTGTGGACTTCACCTATCTACCGCCCCACGAGATCCCGGCGATCGCTGCCGCCGGTCTGGCCTTGCTGGTCCTACTCGGATCCCTCATTGCTCGATGGATTCGCAGGGAACGCCGGACACGGACCTCGTAGACCGCTCCGCGAGCTCGTCGTGGGCCCTCGGTGTTCGACCTGCCGACCTCATCACCGGTAGAGGGACAGGGGTCCCCAGGCGAACTCCCACCTACCCCAAAACCGGTCCGACGTCCTTCCACCACACCTGCATGGTCCTGCCGTCGGGCATTCGAACCGAACCCGCCAGTGTGAACCCGGTGGATCGCAGTGCCGGAATCACCGCCAGCGGATGGGGGAGCGGCCCCCAGGTGGCGGCAATCCGATCCGTTGCATTTGGGCCCACCATGACGATGTTCGGCTCGCCGAAGCGTGGCTCCGTGAGCTGACCGACGAAACTTGCCCCGGCCACTGAGGGCGGCTGCACCAGGCCCATCCCCGGTTGCTGTCCCGTCTGGAGCTGTACTTCGAGGCCGAGGGAGTTCGTGTTGACGAACGGATCCTCGGTTGCCAGCAGGATGACTGGCTGCCGCCCGTGCGCCTTAGTCGTCGCGACGATCAGAGAGGCCAGCGCTTCGGTCACCCGCTGGTTGGCCCGCAACACCGCGTCCACCGAAGCTTGCGACGGCACCGGGCCGGGCAAGAAGGTATCCGCGTAGATGGCGAGCGATCCCCTGCCGTCGAAGGCGACGACGCTCCAGCTTCCGAACCGCGCGACCACCGGTGTTCCGGTGACCAGAGCGCTGCTGTCGATCGCGAACACCAACGTCGCTGTCAGGAGGCAGCAACTGGTTGTGATCACAGTGGCCGGCCGCGACCTGCTTGCGGCCGACACAACCAGCACCACGGCCATCGGAATCATGGTCAGCTCGAATCCGGACCCCAGGTTGGCCGTGCTCGACAGGGCGAAGAACGACCACACCAGCACGATCGCCACCGCGCACACGTCCCCGGCGGCAATCCGGCGGAGCCGGGATGGCAATCCGGTGGACGTGCCACTGCTCGAGACAGGGACAGGTTTGGGCGAGTGTGCTCGGGCATCCGGACGGACAGCGGCCTGGGCGTGCCTCGTTCCACGGTGTCGGGCCGCGGACCGGCGGCCCCAGTCCACGACGGCCACGATCAGGCAGAAGGCCAGGAGCACGGTCGTGGGAGCGAATAACATCGCCTGGATGGCATGGCTCGGACGAGCCGTCCACCAGCCGAGCGAGAGCACCGAGCTCGACTTCCCGTAGTGGGTGGCCTCGCTGCCGTAGCCGTAGTTGGAAAGGTACTTCAGCACGTTCCGCCAGGATGCCGAGTACCACCCCCAGGCCACCACTAGGGCGACACCCAGGCCGAGGAGCGCATTACCGACCCGCCGGCGGTTCAGGCCGACTGCCCACAGGCGCACCCCCAGGGCCACCAGCAGGCCCGGCAGGAGGCCGAGGACCATCGTGCGCGACAGCGCTGCGAATCCCAGCACTACTCCCCATGCCACCACCGGCCACAGGCGATCGAACCGCCCGGCCCACAGCTGCGCCGCCAGAGCCGCCGTCAACATCGAGGCTGCCACCAAGCCGAACTCGAACGTCCGGGACGCCTCGAAGATGCCGGGAACCGCCGCAACCACCGCGGTGGCCGCCAGCGCCTGCATCCGCCCTCCCAGCCGCCGGGCGATGCACCAGGTCGCCACGAGCAGCACGACGTAGAAGAACTGTTGGGTGGCGATGAGCCCGAATGGACCCACGCCGGTCATCCAGTGGACCACCGCGGCGAACGCCGGCAGCAGGGGTGCTTGCGGGTCAGGGTTGTGCAGGTGGCCAAGGAACCCGCCCAACCCTCCGGTGGTGAGGAACGACGCGTCGGTCAAGGCCCGCTGGAGATAGCCGGCCTCGTCGATGTCGAACGGAAGGCCCCGGCGGTACGTGTCGATCCACCACAGGTTGACGGCCACCGCTGTGCCGATGAGAACGACCAGGGGCACCACCGATGCCGGCCACCGTCGTCGCAGGTCGCCCGGTCCGTCGCTCGGTTGGTCCGTAGGTGACGCCGCCTGCTCCACCGGTGCCGCAGCGTGGTTCAGCGAGGCCGCAGCGTAGCTGGCCTCGGACGCTGTTTGCGCCAATTCGGGCATCGTCCTCCTTCGGGGCTCTCATCGTAACTGTTCGAGTCCGGGTGAGGAGCCAGGCGACCACCCCCGCACGTCGGAGCCGTTACGCGTCGGAGCGGTGGCGACCGGCGGAAACGATGCTTTCGTCCCATGCCCACAGACACACCGACGACGCTCCACGACCTGCTCGGTGATCTGCGAACACTTTCGTGAACTTGCCGTAGCATCTTGGCTCGTAGGAATACCCGGCGAGCATCTGAGGCGGAATTGGAAATGGTGCTTCCATCACCTGAATGTGACGCATGACCCTCGACGCAACTCAGGTTTGAGAACGGCGCATTGATGAGACGTCGGGGAGCCGCTGGTCAGGTCGCACCGTACGGACCGCATGCCCCGTGGCGTCCGATCGACAAGGCCGCCAAGCTCGAGCGTGGTGGCCCGTGGGCATTCCCTTCTGGGCGAGCACCGCAGTAGGGAAGCGACTGAGCGTGTCACGAGCAGTCGCGTCCGACAAGCAACCGGCATCGGAGAACGAGGGGGATCGAAGCGCGGCTTCTTCCGGCATCCTGCACCACGGCCGTGACCGGCGACTGTCGTGGCGGCCGATCGCCGCCGTGATCGTCTACGCCGGCTTGGGGTTGGCAGCCAACTGGCCGACATGGCCCGGCGACCCAAGTCGCATCCGATACGGAGATCTCGAGCAGATGACGTGGTACCTGGCCTGGACCCCCTACGCGCTCCTCCACGGCCACAACATCTTCGCGACGACGTGGCTGAACTACCCGATGGGCATCAACCTGGTCCAGAACACTTCGGCACCGCTGCTGGGGCTGCTAACCGCTCCTCTCACACTTCTGGTGAGCCCAATCGCCAGCCTCAATCTGCTCTTATGGTTGGCCTTCCCGCTCTCGGCGGCGTCGATGTTCTTCGTGTTGCGGCGATGGGTGACATGGGACGTGGCCGCCTTCGTCGGTGGAGCCCTCTACGGGTTCTCCCCCTACGTGGTCACACAGAGCCTCGATCATCTCAATCTGGCCTTTGTCCCGCTGCCGCCACTGATACTCCTTGCCGCCTACGAGACCCTTCGGCCAGGCCAGGAACACCCGCAACGCTGGGGAGCGGCACTCGGCGCTTTCCTGGTTTCCCAGTTCTTCATTTCGGCAGAAGTTGCCGCAACCACGGTCATCGTCACCGGCGTGGCCATGGTGGTGCTGGTCATCGCATCACCCCGCCAAGTGCGCCTTGCCGCACGCCAGGGGAGGCTCGGACTCCTCGTGGCCGTGGCCATCGTGGCCGTGTGCATTGCCTATCCGGTCTGGGTGATGCTGGCGGGGCCCCACCGGTACCTCGGCCCTCCCTACCCGGGTGGCGTCAGTGCCGACCTGCTCGGAACGGTGGCTCCGACGTCGATGCAGCAGTTCGCGCCCGGACCACTCGCCCAGAAGGGAAGCAAGCTGCTCTTTGGCAACATCACTGAGAACGGGAGCTACCTTGGACTCCCGCTCCTCGTGGTCATGGCTGTCATCGTCGTGCAGTGCCGGCACAGGCGATGGGTTCGATTTGCTGCGCTGATGACCGTCGCCACCACGCTGCTGTCTTTCGGTTCTCGCCTGGTGGTGGCAAACCACACCACATCGATTCCACTGCCGTTCGCTCTTCTCGGGCATCTCCCGCTGGTCGGTAATGTCATCGCCGCGCGCTTTGCGCTCTACACGGCACTCTTCGCCGCGCTCCTCGTAGCACTCGGAATGGATGAGATGCGCACGAGAGTCTTTGCTCGGGGCGCCGAACGCTCCGCTGCTCTGCGCCGGGGACAGATGCCGACCAAGAGCCCCGCGGCTCTGGGACTGTGGGTTGTCGGCATCCTGGCCATTGCTTGTGTCATCTCACTGGTCCCGCGATGGCCCTTCTCTACCTCGGCGACTGCCGTCCCCGCCTACTTCAGCAGTGACTCCCTGAATCGAGTGCCGGCGAGCAGCATCGTCCTGATCTCGCCATACCCGTCGGTGGAAAGCCTGCATGGACAGCTCTGGCAGGCTGTGGCAGGCATGCGGTTCAGAATCATCGGAGGGTACGGGCTATTCCCGGGCCCGGATGGCAGCGCCACCAACTTTCCGGCCATCCTGCGACCTGAAGATGTACAGCGATTCCTTTGGTCTCAAGCCACCGGTGGGGCTGCGTACCCATCAGGGCCGATCCCCTCGAGCAAGGTGCGTCTAGCCTGCGACCTCCAGGCGTTCCTGGGCAGGCAGAGCGTGGGTACGGTGCTGGCCACGCCCTTGGTTGCTGAACCCGAGGTCGTCAACTCCCTTTTCGCCCAGGCACTTGGCAAGCCCTCGATGACCGTTGGCACGGTGACCGCCTGGTACGACGTACAGCGCGACATCCGGCTTCACGCGGCCCTGTGCACTTCGTAGCCTGACCCGGAATCCTGAACACCCCCGTCAAGGCGCCACCGGGACTCCAAGGAGGACTATCAAGGCGGAGAGGACCTGACAGACATGGCGTGGATCCATTTTCACCTTCGAATCCTCAGAGGGCGAATTCCAACGGTCGTCGCAACGGACCGGTCATGATGGCCGGCACCACCCGAGCGACGAACCGTTGGAGGCCCAAGCATGGCGGTTGCAGTACCGAGCGCGCACGAGAGCGAGGAGATTCGTGTCGGATTGGAGGCCAGCGAGATTGCACCTATGAACGATGCTTTTTCTGCGATTTCCCAGCTGACAGCCGACCTTGGCTACATGATGGGGCACAATCCTGACGGGTATGGTGACCAACGCGACATCATTGTGCGAATGATGGTGGAGGTCGCATCATTGATCGGGTCGTTCTCGGACTTCGGCACACAGTGGATCTCACCAATCAGCTTTTCGGCCGAGGCGATTCGGCCGAACTGAATTCGTTGTCCCACGTGGCCGTGCCACTGGTGAGAATGCTGGACGGGAGCGCTTCCGGCGTTCTGCGGAGACCCTCCACGAGCCGCAGGATATCTGACGCATACCCCTTCGAATCGTGTCGTTCTGTCACCAGGCGGTGCCCTGCAGCCCCCACCCGGGCCAGTTGCTCACCGTTGGCGGTCAGGATCCGCTCGAGAGCATGAGCTGCAGCCGCAAGGTCCCGGGGCTCGAAGAGAAACCCTGTCTCTCCGTCGGTTAGCAACTCGGGGAGGCCGAAGACCGACGTCGCCAGAACCGGGACCTCGAAGCCCATGGCCTCCAGCACAGAGCGCGGCAACGACTCGACATCCGACGCACACACGAGCACGTCCGCGGCTCTGTACCACTGATACGTATCCTCTGTGACCGGGACGACCCGTGCCTGAGCTTGGATTCCTGCCTGCCGGATGAACGCTTTCAGGGCCGCTGCGTAGGGAGTCCCCGTGTCGCCGACGAGGACCAGTATGGCCTCATCGCAATCACCGCTCACCTGGGCAAACGCTTCGGCAAGCATGGTTTGTGCCTTGCGCGGCTCGGTCGTGCCCATGACGAGGAGCACCTTGCAATTCTCCGGGATCCTTAGAGCGTGCCGGGCCGCCTCCCTGCTGTGGTCCTTCTTGTACAGCTCGATACGCGCCAGATCGACCCCATACGGCACGACAAGTGACCGTCCTGCACCCGTTGCTTCCGCGTATTGTTGGCGCGTCGCCTCGGCCTCGAACACGACCGCCTGCACTTGGCACAACGCCCGATCGAAGGCAGCGCGAACGTCTGGGTGCACATAATCGGGCGGGAAGGCGACCGACCAGATCACCGACGGTGTGTAGCTTTCGTGGATCGCCCACACCGTGGGAAGTCCCAGGCGCACCGCGACATCCGCCCCGAAGAATGATCCGAACGAATTGACCAACGCCGCGTTGTGGCCTCGGTCCCTGATCCACACTCCGAGTTCCCCAACGCGGGCTTCGTACCACTGCATGTCGTTCACGGGGGCATCTGGCGTCACGTAGATCTCGATGCCCATGGCCTCGAGATCGTCAACCAGCGGGCCTTCCCTCGAAGCGACGACTGTGCACTCGAACGCGCGACCTGCGCCGGCTTGATACAGCAGTTCAGACAGCCAGAGCTGCCCTCCTCCATACCCCATGTCATGGGTGAAGGCGACCAGGTTCAACTCCCCCTCATCGCCCGCGCTCGCACCGGCAAGGAGGCGGTCGGTCCGGCTACGCACCAATCGACTGCGCTCGGCATCGGTCACCCGACGCCCACGCTGGGATGGCTCAGTCGAGACCGGTGTCGAAGGCTGGATCCGATAGGTTCGAGTGGCGAGCACAGCTTCGGACACCGTGCCGATCGTTGCCCGGATCTCCACTGTCGCGGTGTCTCCGAGATCCGGAACCTCGCCCAGGTCGATCAGGTGCTCGAACCCCGACACCAGTGCATGAGGAACCCGGTGATGCCGTGCGACATCCATACGTTCGGTCCCCAGCCGGGCGGGGCCGAAGTCGTGCCCGTTGACGACCACCTGCACACGCTCGACGGGAGCGGGCTCCGTCAGCGCCCATCCGACCACGCGTACGATGCCAGGCCCGATCTCCTCCCCCTCAGGGGGAAGATCGAGCAGCCCGAAGAACTGGTCACGGAGGGCCGATGGCGCCATCTGCAGTCGCTCGACTCGCGATGGGGTTGCGACTCGGACCGTTATCGGTTCGAAGTCCGTTGGCGAGTCGCCCGGCGCTCCCCATATCCGCACAGCGAGCTCTACATCGCCGTCGGGAAGGTCTCCGAGATCAGCGACGAGCGACCAGCCGGCACCGGCGAGAGTAGGGATGCCTGTCGCTTCCGCCACATCAGGGCGCGCATCACCGCCGATCTCTCCCCGATCGACCTCTTCCCCGTTCACCGACACCGCGACTGCCGACGCCGGGCGATCACCCTTCCGATGCCAACCCCGAACAACAACGGGCCCAGGTCTGACGACGGAGCCCGGCCGGGGCTCGTCGACAAAGCCGGTGAGATGCGAGGTCTGACCACTTCCCGGAGGAGGAGACTCGGAAAATGCAGCCAGCCCCCGCCGCGCCCGAGCACGCAGGTCACGGGCGTCCTCGATCCATTCCTTCCAGATCACAGAGGCAGGTCTTCCCCAAGCGGGGCCGACCACGACTGCCACGTGTTCCAGATGCGAGGGATGCCTTCCTCCAACGGAACCGGACTCCAGGCTATGAGCTGATGGAGCGTGGTCACATCGAGCACGATCGCCTTCACATCGAAGAGGCGCTCTGGGAGCCAATCCACGTGTAGTGGATGACCGGTTACATGCCCGACGATCGCCAAGACGTCGCGCACGGAGTGCCCGGTGCCGCTACCCACGTTCAATACACGAGGCCCATCCGAACATCGGTAGAGCTGCACCACTGCGTTCGCAACATCTTCGACGGTGACGTAGTCACGCAACGCGGTCCCGTCGCCGAAGATTCGCACGCCGTGGCCCGATCGGGCTGCATCCAAAAATGCTGCGATCAAACCCTGACCCCTTTCAGGCGATTGCAGGGGACCGTACGCATTGGAGATCCGGAGGATCCTCGCATCGATGCCGTACCGATCGGAGTACATTCCGATGTACTTTTCCGCCGCGAGCTTTGTTATCCCGTACGCAGTAATTGGGTCACAGCGGGTCGACTCGTCTGCCGGGACCTTCACCGGATTGCCGTAGACGGTTCCCCCGGACGACAGAAACGTGAGGCTGATCCCGGGCCGCCGCCGAAGCATCTCGAGAAGCCGGACAAGAGTCGGCACCGTCTGCAAGAGGTCATCTACGGGATCACCATTCGACCCCGCCGGAAGCGGGCACCCCAATGCGTGCACTACGTGGTCGGCATCTTCGAGGCCCCGCTCCAAGACCTCTTCATCCTCTGCCGCACCCAGCACAAGATCTGCCGTCCGCAGCTTCTTCCTCTTGATGCCGGTCGGGCCGTGACGCGCCAGCACCGCCACCGACGATCCCTGCTCGATGAACCGCCCGGCGATCTCCGAACCGAGAAAGCCCGTTCCTCCGAGGACGAGTACTCGGCGGGGAGACAACCGGTGATTCATCGTTGCGGGCATCTCCTCGGTTCGGCTCGCGGCCCCAGGCGGCGAGTGTTTCCAATCCGCGCCATCGGAATCCATTCCGGGAAGATGATAACAGCGGGAGGCTCCCCAGCCCTCCGGGCACCTCGTCCGATTGCCTGAGCGTGCCGGGGCCGACACCTCATCCCGATCACCGAATTCTGTTCCCCGTGCTTCCCGGAGGGCATCCCACGGTGTTCGGAGCAGCGCGGGCACGGCACCACCTCGACGAGCGCGCCCGACCCGGCCGTGGCACATTTCGAGAGGAGCCTTCAACCGGGTTTCGGTAGTGTTCAGGATACGATGGTTGTCTTGAGGACCCCAGAGCCGGGCACCGCGGGCGGCCGGCTTCCGGACCGCCGTTTCGAGGCGATCGACGAGGCGGTCGCTTCCGCCCGGACCCGGGTTCTTTCGGTTGACGTGTTCGACACGCTCCTGTGGCGCCGGGTGCCCAAGCCCACCGACGTCCACCTCCTGGTCGGGCGCCGGCTGGCCGAAAGGGGTGCCCTGGCCCCCCACATCGACCCGCGTGCGTACGCCCGGCTGCGGATTCTCGCCGAGGAGGAGGCTCGCCGGCGCAAGCAGCGGGACTGTGGATCCGTGGAAGCGACGCTGTCCGAGATCCATGCTGTACTGGCTCCCGGCGTCACACCGACGCTGAGCGTCGTCGAAGCGGCCGGTCACGAGCTGGCCATCGAGCAGGAGGTGACCTTCGCCGACCGCCGGCTGGCCGGCTACCTCCAGCAGGTCCGGGCAGCCCTACCCGACCTGCGCCTGATCGCAGTGTCCGATACCTACTTCAGCGCCGCCCAGCTGCGCTCCCTCTTCGCCGCCTGCTCACTCGGCGAACTCCCGCTGGCCGGCGTGTACACCTCCAGCGACCACGGTACGGGCAAGGGCGACGAGCTCTGGAAGGTCGTCGTGGAAGACCTGAGGATCGAGCCGGACGAGCTGGTCCACCTGGGAGACAACCTCGAGGCAGATGTGTCGTGCGCCCAGCGGGTCGGCGTCCGGGCGGTGCACTACCCCATGAGCACCGATCGGTATCTCGCCATCGACATCCGTGAACGCGTAGTCGGCCAACCGGGTGACGCCAGCACGTGGTGCAACGAACGGGCAGGTGACGGAGGCCTGACCGCGCTTCGGCGCCGGGCGACGTTTTTGCCGCCGCCCCGCCCCGTGGGCGACCGGGAGCAGGTGGCCTGGGAGACGGGGACCGCAGTGCTCGGCCCGGTGTTCACCGGCTTCGCCCAGTGGGTCAGAGAGCGGGCCGCCCGTGCTGGTTCCGAGCGCGTCGTGTTCCTGATGCGTGAGGGGCGCTTCCTCAAGAGCCTCATCGAACGGGCAGAGGCGGCAGATGGCGGCAATCTGCGGACCGATACGGCGTGGGTCTCACGTGAGGCCTGCGCCCGCGGTGCCATCTACGAGGGCTCCGAGGGGGAGCTCCGGTCCTTCCTGGACAGGCTTCGGGCCCCGTCACCCGGACAGATCCTGGAGTCCTTCGGATTGGAGGCCGCTGACGTCCCCGAGCTGGATCGGCTGACACAGCAGTTCGAAGCGACCAACGGGGCGCCGGGGACGAGTGAGGCCCTGGTCGACCTGGTACTCGGCCGACCCGCACTCGTGGGCAAGGTGGTCGCCCGGTCCGCCGAACGCCGACGCCGGCTGGTGGCCCACTTCGAGGCGGCAGCCGGACCAGGGAGCGGGCCGGTGATGATCGTGGACGTGGGGTGGTCCGGCACGATCCAAGAATGCCTGGAAGGGATGCTCTCCTCCGAGGGATCGGATCTGGCCCTGCACGGGTTGTACCTCGTAGCGCACGTCGGAGCGGCCGAACGTGTCCTCCGGGGGACGGCCCTCGAGGGCTTCCTCGGCGACGTGGGGACGGATCCCTTCGACGTGGCTGCGATCACCGGGGGCCCCGAGCTGGTCGAGCTGGTCTGCATGTGCGACGAGGGGTCCCTGCTCGAGATCGCCGAGGACGGGACACCGGTCCTCGGACCGGTGTCCGTCAGGCCGGGGGAGATGGCCTCGAGAGACCTCGTCCAAGCGGGCATCGACGCGTACCAGACCGAATGGCTCGGCTACCGCCGTAACGACCTGGGCGCTCAGGAGCCCTTCGAGACCACTCCTGCCGGGTCGGCGATCATCGGGCTCATCTTGAAGCGCTTCCTGTCCCAGCCCAACCGGGACGAGGCCGAGATCTTCAGCTGGTGGGAACACGAGGAGAACTTCGGCAGCCGCCAGGTCGACCAGCTGGTGCCGCAGCGGTTTCTGCCGACCCTGGCCTACCGGACAGCCGAGAACCTCCACTGGGCGGCGACGAGCGAGCTCTACTGGGTCGGCGGCGCGGCCGCCCTGGTCGACAACGAGATGGCGGACTCTGTCGTGCTCATGCGGGAGGGCACGGTGGACCCGGGCCGCTTCAGTGCCCCTTCCGAGGCCGGCGATGTCCGGATCACCCTTGAGGGGCCCGGCGGCGCGCCGCACTTGACGGCCGCTTCCCTGCCGGTCGCCTCCAACCGGCAGGGATTGAGCCTGGTCGAGTGGAGCGGTCCGGCAACCGGACTGGGGCGGGTTGTCGTCCAACCGAGCGAGCACTCCTCACTGCTGCGGCTCGATCTCTTCGAGGTCGTGACCACCAACCCCGGGGGCGCCGTGACGACCGAGTACCGCTGGCAGCACGGCGACGACCAGGGGCGTCTTCCCACAGCCGATGTGCGGTGGGTGGCACCCGGCGTGCTGGCCCTCGACGCCGACAGCGCTCTGGTGGTCGACCTTCCCACGCCGATCCTCACGGGAGAGCTTCGCGTCGCACTCGCAGGGGCCTACCTACCGATGCCGGGAGGCTCGGCGTTGCCCACCGACAGCACCGAAGCCGAGCTCAGAGCGGTCCGCCACGAGCTCGATGCCGTGTACCGAACCAAGCTCTTCCGCATCGGCGCCCTGCCACGCCACATGTACGGAGCGCTCCGCCACCGTTTCGGCCGGCAGGACAGCTAACCAGAGAGGGGCGGGCGGGTGACAGGTCGCAGCCGGTCCAGCACCCGCTCGGCCTGCGGCAACGGGAAGTTGAGGACCATCACCATGTTTTCGCAGGCGGTCTGGCGGTCGACGACGGCCACCGTGCTCGGGAGTCCGTCGGTCAACCGGCGAAAGGCGGTCACATAGTCGAGCGCGCCCTGCTGGACGGCGCCCAGGAGGACGGCATCGTTGGAGCCCCCGTCCGAGGCGTCGTCGTAAAGGGCGGCCGTCGTCCCGAGGCAGCGTTCGAGGAAGCCCCGCGACATTCCGAGCATGTCGTCGTAGAGGGAGCGGAGCGCCTCGATCCGCCCGTCGGCGAATGCGTAGGTGGGCATGGCGTCGTCGGGTGGCACTGGCACTGGCCCCACGCCGAAACACAGCCCGGCCACCGGCGGCCGCTCCCAACGCCCCGTGAGCACGCCACCGTCCCACCGAGCAGTGGCGCTGTCCCAACCGATCGCCACCGCGGCCGGGCGGGTGGAGCCGCCACCTCCGGCGAAGTCCGTGGCCACCCCGGAGGGACCCACCCCGCTGCCCCCGCCTGACAGCAGGTGGGATGGCAGCGCCGCTCCACCCCACCATGCGCGATAGGCGTGGGCGATGAACCGCCCGTCGGGATCGGCAAAGCACAGGCTGTCACAACCGCTCCGCCCGGCAGCTCGGTGCAGCCACTGGACGAACCCCGTCATCAGCGGCCCCAACGCGCCGTAGCCGACCACGTACGCCGCCGAGGGAACGTCGTCCGCCATGACCTTGTGCGCTACGGGCGCATTGAGCAGGCTCCGGTGAAGGTTCTTGAGGCGGAACCCGTCGACCTCGAGATGGTGGAACACCAGCGGACCGTTGAGCGCGGCGGCAGGCCCGTGCTGCTGGCGGTACCCGTCGGTAGCACGGGGGACGTGGTGCACCTCCACCCCGTGTCGCTCGGCCGCGGCAGCCGCTGGCCCGTCGGACCCGACATGGACCACGTGCCGCTCGGGGAACCGGCGGACGATCTCGGCCCACGAGCTCCCGTCGGAGATCGACGTACCCGTCTCGCAGGAGATCAGCAGATCGGAAACCGCGGTGATCCCCGCCTCGGCCGACACCTCCTCCAGGAACGAGCGGGGAAGGTAGGTGTCGCTCACGCAGATGATCTGCTTGCCCTGTTCGACGGCGAAGGCGTACAGCTCGAGCATCCGCGGGTTCGCCCGCAACAGCCGGCGCTCGGTGTCGAGCTCGGAGCGGGCCAGGAGGGCGGCAGTCGTCGGGTCCAGCAGCATCAGCTCCGCCATGCGTTCGTGGATGGCGTCGAAGGTGACCGACTGTCGGCAACGTCCCGCCTCCTCCGCCTCCACTTGCAGGGCCGACGCGGCGTCGAGCCGGCGGGGAGCCAATTCCTCGGTGAGGTACCTCCCCGAGGTGGCGTTGAAGCACTCGTGGCTCAGGCGGTGGATGTCGATCGGCCGGCAGATGTCGCGGACGAGCAAGGTGTCCACCAGGTCGAAGGAGACGACGTCCGCTTCCTTGACGATCGCCTGCAGGTCGTTCATTCCGGTCAGCTCTCCGAAGGGAGTCCGCTGGTCGAAGGGGAGGTGGCAGTTTGGAACCCTCCCACTTGCGAGCGCTCGATGGACTCGGCCAGCGCCCCGACCGACCGCTCGATCGAGTCCAACTTCGTCACCAGCGCGTGATCGGCAACGAGGGCACTCGCCCGCTGGGCCCGCAGGTAGTGCAGGAGATTGGCGAGGACGCCGATGCCCACCGAGTGGCGCTCGATGTCCTGGCGCAGATAGCGGTTGAGCAACTGCTCCCGCACCCGTTCGTGGAGGTCGCCGCCGTGGCCGGCCGAGTTGCCGAGCTCGTCGGACTGGCCCTTGCGGTGGTGGTAGTGGGCAAGGGGCTCGTCGATGTAGTGGATGTCGTGACGGAGCAGGAAGCGGATGTTGAAGTCCCAGTCGCCCAGCACAGGGAGGCTCTCGTCGTAGTAGCCCACCTCGCCGAGCGCCTCCCGCCGATACACGAACGAACAGGGAGGGAACTGGTTCCCCGAGAGCAGCCGGAACAGGCTGGTGGGTGGAAGCGGCCGCCGGCCGCCGCCCGCTGCGCCGAAGGGTGCCACATCGGCCATCGGGTCGAAGAGGAACCAGTCGAGCAAACGGATGTCCCCGTAGTCGATGTCCTCGTAGACGGCCTCCGTGTCCGTGACCACACCCATGGAACCCGTGCGCTCCATGGCGGCCACGGTGAGTTCGAGGAATCGCGGATGCCACGTGTCGTCGTCGTCGAGGACGGCGACGAACCGGGAGTCGGAGCACCGGAGACCGGTGTTCGTCGCCGCCTCCATGCCGCGCGGAGCCTCGTGGTGCACCACCTTGGCGCGCCCCTGCACCTGGTCCCGGCGGGCCTCGACCAGCTCCTCGACTGCACCGGGGTCACCGCCGTCGTTGACGATCACCATCTGCAGGTTCCCCAGCGTCTGCTGCATGACGCTCCGAACGGCGCGATCCAGCAGGATGGGCCGATCCTGGGTCCGGGTCACGACCGTCACCGTCGCCGCATCAGGCAAAGCCCATCGTCCTCTCCCCACCGGGCCCTGGCGGCCACAAGGTTCCGCTCCCCCCAGACTCTATCCACCCCGGTGCCCAGCCCACGGAGATCGGGCGGATGGCGGGCGGCACATGCGCCGTGGTCCATCTGGCCGTCGTTCGTCACGGGCGGCAGCCGTCCTCGCCAACCCCGCAGGCCCTCGCCTCAGCACGGTGATCACTTGTCGATGCGGGTCCACCGGGCTCGGGTGATCACGTCGAGCGAGCCCGTCCGGGCACCCGCAAGTGCGGCGACCCTGCCATGGTCTAGGAGTCCGGCTCGGCTACCCTTTTTCGGAAGCAATGCGCCGGCGGTCATCGACCAGTCCGGTGCGCCCACCCGGCAGGTCGGAAGTACCTCCGGCGCGGGCAGACACTGACGCGAGCAGGAGGAGAGAGAAGTCACCGTTCCCCGCCGAATCCGCCTGTTCTTCGCTGCATTTTGTGGCACCCTGCTCGTCCTCCTCCCAGGAACTGCGGGCGCCACCGTCCATGCCACGTTGGTTTCCTACATGCCGACCCATACCGCCTTCACCGGGATCGACCCCGGTGCCGGTCTCTTCTACAGCTATGCGCCCAGCACGGTGCAGACGAGCTCCAACTCCCGCTACGTCTTCTACTGTGGCAACTCGCCGAACGGCGTGGTCCGTGACCACATCATGCTCTCGGTGGGTCATCTGGTGAACGGCCGGTGGCAGTACGGTCGGCCGACGATCGTCTTCGGCCCCAAGGACGGCCCCGCCCGGAACAACTTCTTCGCATTCCACACCTGCGAGCCCGAGGTGATCGGCGGTCAATTCCATTTCGGCGGCACGCCGTACCGGTGGGCGTTGTTCTTCACCGCCGAATCAAAGGCCAGCAATTCCACCAACGTGATCGGCGTGGCGTTTGCCAACTCGCTGGCCGGGCCCTACCACCCGGACCTCACGCCGTTCGTGCAGACGTCCGACGACTTCGGAAAGAACGCCTATCCCAACAACTGCCCGGTCAACAGGAGCACTGGGCAGACGCTCTACTGCCTCGGTGAGCCGGCCGCCACCACCATCGCGGGCGGCCGGATCCTCCTCACCTACATGGGGAACTCGGGGAGCCCGGGGAACGACTCGAACCCGGCGGAAGGCCTGGTGCTCCGCGAGCTGAACCTGTCGAACGTTCCGAAGACCGGCCCCTGCACCGCCTGCTTCGTCGCCCTGCCGAGCGGCGCAAAGGTCGAGGCGGTCACCCAGGCCGGGCTTGGCACGTGGCCCCACGACGCCTCCATCGCCTACGACCCGGCTGGGCGCCGCGTCGTCCTGTCCTTCGACAACGGCCCCTACGACACCACCCTGAATGGCCCCCCGGTCACCCCGGCGGTCACCGAGGCCACGATCAGCATCGACAACCTTCTCCGGGGGACCGGGTCCTGGCGGTTGCAGGGAAGCTTCGGGGAGTGCCTGTCGGGCAACACCTACAACCACAACTCGGGCATCGTCCGGACGAGCAACGGTGACCTGCCATCAAGCCGCCAGTTGGAGGTCATCTACGCTGTGGCGAACAACAACCTGGGCGCCACCTGGGGAGTATGGGACTATCGCCTCTGGGACGTCAGCGCGCCCCTCACCGATGCGTCGGCCGCGCCCACGGTGCCCGCTGCCTCTGCCAGTTGCCCGGGCCTGGACCTGGTCGACGCCGCCGGTCGGGTGACCACCGGCGGTTCCGCTCTGAACTTCGGATCGGTGCCGAGTCCTGGGCCGACAGCGCCGACCGCCGGGTTGGCGCTCACGCCGGACCGGCAGGGCTACTACCTGGTGACGACGAACGGACAGATCACGACCTTCGGCGATGCCGTGGGTCGGGGTTCGATACCGACAGGCAGTGGTGCGGTGGCCGACGTGGTCGGCGTGGCAGTCGACGCCAGCACCGGCGGATACTGGATCGCCCGGGCCGACGGCACGGTCAGCGGCTTCGGTGCCCCTTCGCTGGGCCCGGTGACGTCCACGTCCGGCTCGGCGCCGGTGGTGGGCATCAAGGCCATTCCGAACGGCGAGGGGTACTACCTGATCAACTCGAGCGGCGGTGTCAGCGCCTTCGGCCACGCCACCAGCTTCGGGAACTTCGCTATACCCCCGGGCCAATCGGTGGCAGCAATGGCGACCACACCGGACGGGCTCGGGTACTACCTGATCACCAAGCAGGGCACGATCGCCACGTTTGGCAATGCCCGACTGTTCGGTCCGGCAGTCATGCACGCCCGCGCTCCGATCGCGGCACTGGCCGTCGCCGTGGACGGGTTCGGGTACTGGGTGGTGACCTCCACCGGCGCCGTCACCGGCTACGGGGACGCCGCCAGTGGTCTCGTCACCGTGGGGCCTGGCGGTAAGTCGATGGTCGACATAGCCGCGTCCTAGCCCCCGTTTCCTGGACAGACCGTCGTGAGCTGCCCTCGTCGCAGGTCAGAGACGGTGTTTGCTTGGAGTTGGTGTAGTACCTACGTCAGCGTTTCGGTGCGTATTTGTCGAGTCCGAAGAGGTCGTAGAGGCGCTGCTGGAAAGGATCCATCTCGGTGAGCATCCGTCGGGCCGGTGGCCGTCCCCGATCTCCGTGATAGGGCAGCACGGTCTCCTCGATTTGTCCGAGGGTCGAGTGAAGCCGACGCACGCTCATGTCGAGCCCGGCGTGCTTGGCTTCTCGCACCATGAGGCGTGTGACGCCGTGGGCAAGCACGCAGTAGAAGGTGTGCACCCGGATCTTGCTGTCGGTCCAGTGGAACATCGGGGAGAACGAGTCGACCTGGCGGTCATTCATTTGGCGGAAGTCGGACTCGACGGTGCACTGGGACCGGTAGGCGGCGATGACCTCTGTAACCGGCCACCCGTCTCGGTCGGTGAACAGGATCCGCTTTCCGAAGGGCTCGTCCTCGAGTTGCTTGCGGGCTTTCTCGTCGGTGGCCAAGGCGAGGGAGAAGTCCGAGGACCTGATCCAGCCGGTGTGGTGGTGATGACCCGGGGGACCCACCGGGCCTGATGATCGACGCGATCTCTGCTTCGACGCCGGCGGGGTCCTTTCGGGTCTTGCCCCGACCGAGACGTTCTGCGAGCTCGGTGACCGTCTGCGCCCCGATCCGCCACTCGATCTGGGTGAGCTGCTCAGGGGAGATCGCATCCATCGCATCCCAGAACCGTCGATGATCCCGAGAGGCGAAAGGCAGACGCACCAGTCGGTCATCGGCGATCTTGTCCCACCACTCCGAGACCGCCAGCTTGGAACGGGGAGCCACGATCCGGTTCAGGGTGGTGAAAGTGATGTAGGTGCCAACGCTTGTTCCGGCATTGCGCGTCCAGGGCCGACCACCTCGTCGATGATGTCGCCGACACCGAGACGATCGAGCACACCACACACGGCGGCGCGATCGCCGAAGGAGAGGTGGCGGGAGCGGTGTGGCTCGCCGGGACAGGCTCCAGCCAGTCGGGCCTCGATCTCCTCGGCCGAACCCAGGTAGCGCTGAGACACCTTCCCTGGTTTGCCGTTCGCTCGGGCCAGGAGCGTGTCAGGCCGAAGCTCCCAGGGAGGGCTGCAGGACCTGCAACTCACGCAGATGTGCGTCGTGAAGCACGGAGATCGCACGGGGAGACACTGGCGGTAGCTGTGGTGGGAGAAGGCGGCCGTTCATTTCAGGCAGCTGCCGAAGGAGCTCCAACAGGATGAGTTGGCTCGCCTCGAGGTCGTCCGTGCTGGCATCGTGCTGGTGGCATAGCGAAGGCTCGACGGGGAGGATGCGATCCGCTTGCTCGGATGGCGGCCATCGGGACCGGGCTCCGAGCCAGGTGCATGCAAGACGCCCGATGCGGATGCCGCTTAATCAACTTGATGTCGCGCTTGGATTGTTGGACCTGGCAACAGGCTATGACTGGTATCTCGATGGACTTCGAGTCCAACCACCTTGTCCCTAATCGGTTTCATTGCTCACCTCCTGCTGGTTCGGAGGCCACCGCGTCAGGGACCGGGTGAAGCGGATGCTGGGGTTCGTGGTCATGGCGACAATCGTCGGTCCCCCAAGGTACCCGCGCCAGCCTCGCAATTCCCGCTGAGGGCAGCAATGAGGGTACGGCGACTGCCACCGGTCGCCCTCGCACGTAATTTATTCTTCGTCGTGGCCGGCATGGCCATGGAGACTCATAGCCGAAGTGTCAGATTGGTCTGCCGACCTCGCTCGCCTACCCGGTGCGTTCCACCGTCACGGATTCGATGACTGCAGCGATTCCTGTCTCGGTGCGGACACGCAGCCCTACTCGTGCACCCGGTTCGTCGTGGTCCCGAGCAATCTCGAACGAAAGCTCCGTCGACCCGCCGAACAGGTCCCGCCGGCTGAGATGCACCTCTGCCAAGATGGTCTCGCCCTCCACGGTGTCCACGACTGCCACGACTGCCACGACATCAGCGTTTTCCAACTCGCTCGAGGTCTCGACTGCCGCATCCGGTGCGAAGCGTGTTCGCAGCAGGGCCCTGTAACGACCGGGCTGGAGTCGCCAGTATGGGCCGGAAACGACCAGACCCCGTCGGTAGTGGAGCGTGTTCACTTCGGTTCCGGCACGCCGTCCCGCCTCGCCGGCGTCCATCGTCGGCAGCCAGTCGCTTCGGGCAGGCAGACCCGGTTTCGCAGTGCCGACCCGTTCGACCAAGACCGCTCCGAGTGAGCCGGTGACCTGACCGCGCGAGCGAACGCCCACCTCCGTCCCGGCAGTGAGTGCCTCACGCAAGAGACCCCGCGGGATCGAGAAGTCAGCGCACACCTTGCCCGTCTCCATCTCCCCGAAGGTGACGGCCCTCCCTCCCAGCAGGTATCCCTCCGTTCTGACCTCGACCACCAAGGCCTGGTCAAGATCGGAACGCCCGAGCTGGCGGGGCCCGGGCGCGAGTTCCAACGTGACCTGGTAGCAACCCGGGTCGAGCCGGCCCAGCGGGCCGAATGCGACCACCCCTTCGCCAAACGGATCGACCTGGACCTCCAATCGGTCCCACCGACCGGCGGGGCCCGCCTGCAATGAGGCAAGGTGGTCCACGGTCGGCCCGACCTGCGACGTAGAGCTCGCACTCGGTATCGCATCGGGTCCCGCACGCCCGGCACGCCGCTGAAAGCGCGATCGCCATCCCCCTGCCGGCAGCATGGGCACCGCCGACCGAGGTGTGTCACGCAGTTGAACGGGCAACTGCAGCCCGGCCCTGGCATACGCGTCCTTGCACCACGCTCGGAAGTCACGGGTACCGACCGCGTCGAAAGGATCCGGGGGGAGTCGGGTGTGGGCATCTTCTGCTTCCATCAGCGCATCGGAATAGATGGAGCGGAGGCTGTCGTAGATCGGCACACCGCCTGGCAACGAGTCGAAGCCGAACGGGGCCCAGTGCAGATCGTCGAAGCCGGCAGCGATCAGCTCTCGACGGTACTCTTCGCACATTTCGGCCAGCACTGGGTCAGCCGAGCCGATCACGCGCGGGGCCCTCGTCGCCTCACTCGACCCGATCATACCCTCGAGTCGAGGATCGAAACCCGAAAAGTTGAAGGAACGGAGAGGCGTTCCCCCGGCCAGAATCCGGCCGTCCGACCGGGTGAGCGGTCGTTCGTGAAGGTTCCAGTAGGCGACGTCCACGCCGAAGTCTCGTTCGACGTGATATCGGAAGAACGAAGGGACGAAATCGAGCCAACGCTGGTCTAGCACCCGCATGTGGGGGATGTCGACGAGGCACTCCCGCCGGAGCCGCTCCTTCAGGAACCTGATGAACCCACCGTCAGCAGGCCCGACGCCGTAGATCCCCGAACTGAACATGCCAAAACCCAGAATCGCCGTCTCGTCGGGATCGAGCCCGTCTCGGGGCAACGGTTCCAGAACGTGGGGAACGAGCAGCACCCCGTCGGCCGGGACGGCCTCCCCCACCGGCGACAGGCTGTCACAGACCATGACGTGGCTGTCAATGCAGATCGCAGGACCACCCTGAAGTCCGAGCAGGTGATCCAGCAACCACGGCCTCAGGGCGATGGTGATCCGACGTCCCATGAGCATCACCATACGGTGCAGCTCCTCGCGTGCGATGCCGATGTCGTCCGTTGTGATCGTCCGAAACGGTTCCGGATCGACGGCAACCCGTCCTGCGACGTCGTCGACGATCAGAACCCTGAGGGACTCTCCGGGATGGTGCCGGGCAAACGACCCGGCCAGCACCCGGGCTCGTGGAAGCTCTGCTCGAGTAATGACGGTTCCAGAGATCACACGGACTCTTCCTTCCGCGACAGGATCGCCGAACGGACGAAGATCCGCTCGCTGCCTTCGGTGGAGATCCGAAGGTCGACGACGGGTGTCAGCTCGAGCAGCGGAGGAGGAGCTGCCCTCGCCAGGACCTCGAACTCGATCGAGTAGGTACTCTCGACGCCTCTCTCCCGATCCGCCGCACGAAGGGTAACCAGGCGCTCGCCCACCTCGGCCCCATCGCACAGCACCTGCACACGCGCCACGCCGGTGGGATCAGTGTCGGAGATCTCGCCTTCTGCTCCCTCGATCACCACATCGAAGCGGTACCACCCCGGGTTGAGTCGCCATCCGGGACCATGGGCGAGGACCCCGACCTTGCCGTCGAAAGAATGGACCTCAGTTCCCACTCGAACCGCGTTGTCGTCGATCCACAGCGCCGGCAGCCAGTCGGTCTCTCCCACTACGGCGACGGGGTTGACGTCGCCGATGCGCTGCACACGCACCGAGTCCAGCACGGCATCGAGCTCCGCTTGGGCCCTGACCCGTAGCTCCACTCGGGTGTACCGGTCATCGGCCCACCGCCCCGCCAACTCGAATTCGAGGGCGGCGCGACCGGCCGCGAGGTCGTCCCCGGTCACCGCCCGGAACGCCATCACATAGCCGTGGATGACCACTTCCGCCAGAGCCACCACCGTAGTCCCGCCACTGGGCCGACCTCCATGGGCGTTCACCAGGGGGTGCAGGCCCAGTTCGGCGCGATAGCGTCCTCCGTCGAGTCGCCACAGGGGACCCTCCACCATGAAACCGGCACGTCCTGAGCTCCTGACCACCTGCGATTCTGTCCGTTCGCCCACGTCGCCGACCCACATGGCTGGCAGCCAGTCGGATGGCACGACATACTCGGTGGTGGCCACGTCGCCCACCCGCTCGACCAGCACGGCCCGGATCGTGCCGCTCGCCCCACCGAAGCACTGGACGCTCATCTCGACTCCTGCGCTGAGCGCCACATCCTGCAACTCTGTAGGAATCACGAAGTCGAGCGCCACCGAGCTGCTGCCTCGGCGGTCGACCGATACGTAGCTCAGCACGAAACCGTCTACCAGCGCCTCGATGAGCAACACAGTGGAGTCCACGATCTCAACGGCTGATCGATCCCCGAGCCAGAGTTCAACGATGGCTCGGTAGTGGCCTGCATCAGCGAGAGCACCGGGACCGACCAGCACCACCCCTCTCCGGCTGGGGTCGATGCACACCGCACCTATCGGGTTTCGCACTCCGGCTTCACCCTCTGCCATGCGGCCGATCCAGTCCTCGGCGGTCGTCGGCCCCATGCCTTTCCGGGCCAATCGCTCCGGGACCTCCTCTCCGGCCTTCGCGTAGGCAGCCTGGGCCCAACTCCTGAACGCGTCGGCGTCAACGGCCTCGAACGGATCAGGAGGCCCGGATCCGCCGGTGGCTTCCGCGTGGAGTAGCGCGTCAGTGTAGAGCCGCCTCAGGCTGGCGTAGACGGGCGTGCCGTCGGCAAGGAAGTCATAGGCGAACGGAATACAGTGTTGTCGTCCGAATCCGGCCCCGTTGAGCGCGTGGGCGTAGCGATCGCACAGTTCGGACAACAGTGGCTCATCCCGCACTTGGACTCGAGGCCGCTCCCAGAAGTCGCGGGCACTCAGGACCGTTGGCATCCGCGGATCGAAACCACTGAAATGGAAAGCCCGCAACGGCTCTTCGCCTGCATAGAGTTGCCCCTCAACGAGTGTCAATCGACGCTCATGGATGTTCCACGGTGCCGCGTCGACACCCGGATCTCTCAGTACATGGTGGTCGAAGAGAGCGGGGACAAAGTCGAGCCAACGCTGCTCATTGACTCGCATCCCGGGAACATCGGTGCGGCACTCCCGGCAGAGCCGTTCCTTCATGAACTCCAGGAATGCCACGCCTACTGCACCCACCGCGAAGCAGCCGCCGTTGTACGCGCCAACCCCCAAGACGAGGGTTTCGCTCGGCAGGCGGCCGTCGCGCGGCATGGGCGTCAGCACATGGGGAACCACGACCACTCCGTGTCGTTCGGCCGCATCTGCCATCGCTTTCAACGAGTCGAAGATCATGATGTCGCTGTCGATGTAGATGGCCGAGTTGGCACCGGCCTTCAGAAGGTGCTCGAACACCCACGGTTTGATAGCGGCGATGAGTCGGCCCCCAAAAAGCATGGCCATCCGGTGAAGCTCGGCGAGCTCGATATCGAAGTCCGTCAGGCGCAGAACCCCGAACGGTTCGCTCGATTCGTCGACCTCGTGCTCGATATCATCGATCAACAGGGCCCAGAACCGACCATCGGGATGATGTTCGGCAAAGGATCGTGCCAGTACTCGGGCATGCGGCACATATGCCCGAGAGACGATCGTGAACGCATGGACACCCAAGACGCCTCTCCTCTTCAACGCGCCCGACCGACGGGTGTTGCCACGCTCGACCGCGGAGCTGCGCTCGGCACAACTGGAATGCTATCGCCAGGGACCTCTCCCTTTGGGCCCAGGATGGAAACGCGCGGCGATGGAGCCCAAGGTCAGCGCTCGGACGGGATGTGGTCAGCCCAATCATCTGCTTGGTCGTAGAGTGGACCGATGCTCATGGCGCCATACCCCGCGGCAGGTCTGAACCAGTTGGGAGCCCCGAGGTGAAGGCTGTGATTCTCGCCGGCGGCCGCGGCACCCGGCTGACCGAGGAGACCGTAGCCCGACCCAAACCCATGGTCGAGGTCGGTGGGCGGCCACTCCTCTGGCACATCTGCCAGTCGTACGCTGCCCACGGGGTAACCGACTTCGTCATCTGTTGTGGCTATAAGGGCTACGTCATCAAGGAGTTCTTCGCCAACTACTTCCTTCACATGTCGGACGTGACGTTCGACCTCCGTGAGAACCGAATGGAAGTGCATCAGACGAATGCCGAGCCATGGCGCATCACCCTGGTCGACACTGGGCTCGACACCCAGACCGGCGGTCGACTCAAGCGCATCGCCGATTACGTGGCCGATGAGGACTTCTGCTGTACCTATGGGGATGGAGTCGCCGATGTCGACATCACCCGGCTGATCGGGTTCCACCGGGCCCAGGGGCGATTGGCCACCGTTACCGCTGTCCAGCCGCCCGGCCGATTCGGGGCACTTGAGATCGAAGGTGACCAGGTCACCGCCTTTCTCGAGAAGCCCAGCGGGGACGGGAATTGGATCAATGGCGGCTTCTTCGTTCTCTCGCCCAAGGTCCTCGAGGACATTGAGGGCGACGAGACCTTGTTCGAGCAGGGCCCCTTGGGAAGGCTGGCCGACAATGGCCAGCTGTCGGTTTATCGCCACCACGGGTTCTGGCAGCCCGTCGACACCCTGCGTGAGCTCCACCTTCTGGAAGAACTCTGGGAGAGTGGCAGGGCCCCGTGGAGGGTCGCCTGAGCAGCCACTGGAGGTCTCAGAGCCCCATGAACCGAGCGGTGTCCTCGATCTGCCGGGACAACGGCTTCAGATCTACCCCGTGAGCCGCGGCCAGGGAACGGAGCTTCATGGGATCCCCTACGTAACGGTCGGGCGCGGTACCGTCGAAAGGCGGACGCTCGATCGCCATCCCGGGTTGACCCAGCACCGAGGCGGCCAGTTCGGCCAACTCCCCCACTTCGATCTCCCGTTCCCCGGCAGCGTCGAACGGCCCATCGGGCACCGGCCCCTCGCCGACCATCGCCCCGAAGGCAATGTCGATCAGATCGGCGACGTGCACGTACGAGCGCACCACCGGCCGACTGGCGGTGAGCCGTATCGGCCCGCCTCGCCCGATGTCCTCGATCACGGACCCCAGGACGTAGCGATCAGGCTTGTTCAGGAATGGTCCGGCCAGGTTGAACAACCGGGGAATCACAATCCTGGGGGCGTACCGTGCCCTGCGGTCCCGACGTGCCAGTTCGAGGAAGAGGCGCTCGTCCTCGGCTTTCAGAACACCGTAGGGGTTGGTTGACGGATTGTCGCCGAGATAGACCGCACCCGAGGAGATCGCGAACAGACCGACCGGTTCGGTCCTCAATAGTTGATCGGCCACGAGCGCCGTGATCTCACGGTTACGAACCACATAGGCCTCCACACCGAGCCGTGACACGAATTCCCTGGTGGCGAAGGCATAGTGGGCAAACAGATGCGCCCCCACAGTCAACTCGGACAGCTCGGCGAGCGGATGGATGTCGAGCTGACGACCCGAACGGAGGGTGATGGTGCGTCGCGACGAACCGAAGGCGTGGACCCGGGCCCCGGTCCGGCCGGCGAAGGTCGACTCCAACATCTCGAGCGTGGCCTGACCAAGCCACCCTCCCCCGCCTGTCACGATCACATCGAGGTCCGACTCACGGAGTCGGGCAGCCACAGGCGGCGAGAAAGCAAGTCGATCCGGGGGTGTCGACTGATGCGTGACCGATGGCACGGCCTCGCCTACTCCTCCAAGGGGATGAGCATGTTGTCCGCCAGTTCGTCCCGAGGAAGGAACGGCGCCAAGTCCTCGAGCGGTGACGACACCATCCGGCCGTCGTCCAGCTGTCGCGAGGAGAGCTTGGGGGAGAACGGCTGTTCGGGGTCGAGGACTACCTCCAGCAGTTGAGGACCGTCACCCGAAAGCGTGCCCGCTATCGCGTCAGGCAATCGGGCGAGGCTGCGACAACGCCTTGTCTCGAAGCCGAACGCCGAGCCCAATACCACGAAGTCCGGAAAAGTCAGACCCGATCCGGGTCCGCAGCCGACGATGTTGTCCGGGAAGTAGTTCTGCTGGGTTTGGCGGATTGAGCTGTAACCATCGTTGTTGAGGACGAAGACCTTGACCGGAAGCCGATTGCCGACGATGGTCTGGAGTTCCTGCAGATTGAGCATCAAGCTGCCGTCCCCGGCCACGCAGACCACCCGACGACCGCCATTGGCATAGGCCGCACCGATGGCTGCCGGCAGTTCGTACCCCATCGACGCGCACCCCGAGTTGGTATAGAGACGCTGACCCTTCTTGAGATCAGCGGCTTGGAACGTCACCACGCATGCCGTTCCATCGGCTACCACGACCACGTCGCTCTCCTTCAGCTCGTCGAACAGGGCCTGCACGAAGCAGTAGGGGTTGACCGGCTCGTCGGACTTCCAGTACTCGGGCAGGACCACCGGATACCGGTCCACCCGGTCACGGCACCACGCCAGGTATTCACGGTGGGCCGGCTTCGGTTGGTACTCCGCCCGATCGAGAAGCGCCAACGCTTCCGCCAGGTCTGCGTGAATGGGGAGGTCGATCGACAGTGTGGGCTTCGAGAGCTCCGCCCGATCTGAGTCGATCATCACCGTGTACGCCGCCCTGGCAAACGCATGCCAGTTGTAACCGATCTGCCGGATATTGAGACGGCTTCCCAACACCAGGAGGAAGTCGGCATTCTGCACCGCGAAGTTGCCGGGTCGATCCCCCACCGACCCCGGTCTGCCGACGGCCAGTGGATGGCTGGTCCACAAGGCGTCATGGGCATTCCAGCCGGTGACCACCGGAGCTCCGAGTTTTTCGATGACCCGGAGGAAGGACTCGTGTCCACCGGACAGGCGCACGCCGGCACCCGCAAAGACCACCGGCCGTTCTGCCCCGACCATGCACTCCAACGCCAGGGACAGCTGTTCAGCGAGCCTCTCACCTGTTGTGACACCGGACTCGGCAGGGGGCAGTGCCGCCGGGCCGTCCGTGAACGGGTCGAACCGGCGTTGAATGGCCATGTCCACTGGGGCGGCCTGCACGTCGATGGGCACGTCGATCCACACCGGGCCGGGCCGGCCACTGCGGGCCAGCCACACGGCGCGTTCCACAACGAACCGGACGTCGGCAGGGTCGTCGAGCTGCGTGGCGCTCTTGCACGCTGGCGTCGCCATGGCCACGATGTCGACCTCTTGGTCACCTAGCTGGCGTAACGGCAGGTCATAGCTGGTCGTCAGCGTCTCTCGCTTCACTTGCCCCGAGATCACCACCATTGGCAACGAGTCGACATGGGCACCGAACACGCCGTTGAGGGCGTTGATCCCACCGGGTCCGGTCGTCACATTCACGATCGCCGGACGACCCGACAGCCGGGCATAGCTCTCTGCGGCCATCGCGCATGTCTGTTCGTGGTGACAGAAGACAGGCGTCAAACGAGGCTCGCGACTCAATGCGTCATTGAGATGCATCGCCCCGCCGCCTGTCACCATGAACACGTGTCGGGCTCCGCCGTCCGCGAGCAACTTGGCGATGTAGTCGGCGACGCGCACTGCCGGCCGGCCCGAGCTCAGGATTTGGCTTCGGATGAGAGGATGTGCCAACGCTGTTCGAGCATCTCGATGCGTTTCGCATCTTCTTGCCCGATGGCGCTGTAGTAGTCACGCTTGTTCAGCAGCCAGAGCAGTTCGAAGTGGACAGCGCCAATCAAACCCTCTTCGAGATTCGTCTCATCGAGAGCGCCGGCACCGAAGATCACCTTCCGGGTCTCGAAGCGCGACAGGTAGACATCCCGGATCTGACGGAGGGCAGAAAGGGCATCCGCTGAAACACCTCCACCGACGACGTAGTCCAACCCCGTACCTTCAAGGAACTTAGCAGTCTCAATGCAGTGTTCCGTGATGACGTCAGTATTGATCTCATCACGATGGCGCCCGGTTGAGAGAGTGAAGTCGACCCGCCCAAAGACAACGCCGTCAACGCCCCCTTCGCTCTGCGCCATCGCCACCAGCTGGGGAAGAAGATGGAATGCCGTCTCCGTCTCGAGGTTGAAGAGGAACTTCGTGTCCTTCTGCTCGTCCTCCGTGTACACAATGTTCTTGGCATCGATGTACTTCGAAAGGGCGTAGGGACTCTCGATCATCGGGGCGATGACGTACTCGACCCCGATCTGCTTTACCTCCATCAGGTCTCGCATCGCTTCACATCCCCCGACCTTCAACCCCAGCTCAAGACCGGCTTTTCGGGCGATCTCCATCAAACGGAGGAGCTCGTCTGTTCGGGTACCCTCCGCTTCGAACTCAGCCTTGACCGCCGCATAACCGAATTCGTCTCGTCCCCGCTTCAGGATGTCGAGCATCTGCCGTTCCAGATGATTCATTCATGTACCTTTCGTGTTGGTGCAGGTTCTAAGGTAGTGCACTGATGTCACTCCCTACGGACCGACCCTCTGACGCCGAGATCTCCGCCGAGCCTGCAACAGATCCGTCTACAATCGAGGTTCCGGTTGTGCCTAGTGATTCCCCTCCGTCGGGACGAGGCTCAGACGAGTCGGGCGGTGAACTCGAGGTCGATGACGGTCCTGAGTCTGGTCCGGACACCGAGCCTACGGTGGCCGCCCTCCGTGCAGAGATCCTCGAGAAGGTCGCAGCTTACTCCCGCCGACGGTGGACCCCCCAGCCCTATATCCCCGGGAAGACCCCGGCGCCCTATGCGGGTCGGGTATTCGACGAGAACGAGGTGGTATCGCTGGTCGATTCCAGCCTCGACTTCTGGCTCACCAGTGGCCGTTTCTGCCGACAACTCGAGAAGGGTCTGGCTGAGTTCGTTGGCGTCGCGGACTGCCGCCTCGTCAACTCGGGATCATCAGCCAATCTAGTGGCTTTCTCCGCGCTCACCTCACCTCGCCTCGGTGATCGCCGCATCCGACCGGGCGACGAGGTGATCACGGTCGCCGCAGGGTTCCCGACCACGGTGGCACCAGTCATCCAGCACGGAGTGGTGCCTGTATTCGTCGACGTCGACCCGCTCACCGACAACATCGACACGGATCAGCTGGCCGAGGCCCTCAGCCCTCGGACCAAAGCGATCATGGTTGCCCACACTCTCGGGAATCCGTTCGACATCGACGCTGTGCTGGACTTTTGTGCGGCGAACGCCCTCTGGCTGGTCGAGGATAATTGCGACGCCATGGGCTCCGAATACGAGACGAGGCGAGGCGAGGCTCCCGTAACCCGTCGGACCGGGAGTTTTGGTCACCTGGCCACCAGCAGCTTCTACCCAGCACACCAGATGACCACCGGCGAGGGCGGAGCCGTCTACACCGATGACGAGGAGCTGGCTGCAATCGCCGAATCAATCCGAGACTGGGGCCGGGACTGCTACTGCCAACCGGGGCGCTCCAATACCTGCGGGAAACGGTTCGGTTGGTCTCTGGGAACCTTGCCCCAAGGCTATGACCACAAGTACACCTACTCCCATTTCGGATACAACCTGAAGATGACCGACATGCAGGCCGCCGTGGGCGTTGCGCAACTCGAGAAACTGCCCTCATTCGTCGCTGCCCGTCGACGGAACTTTGAGCTCTTCCACTCCCGACTTGCCCGATACGGCGACGTTCTCCGCCTGCCGGAGCCGACCACGCGCTCGGTACCGAGCTGGTTCGGCTTTCTCGTTGTGGTCAAGCCCGGCACCTCGGTGACACGCGACAGCCTGGTAGAGGCCCTCGAGGGGGCACGCATCCAGACGCGGATGCTCTTTGCCGGCAACCTGGTGCGACAGCCCTGTTTCGACGAAATGAGGCAAACAGGCACCGGGTTCCGACAGATCGGCGATCTGCCCAACACCGACCGGCTCATGAATGACGCGTTCTGGTTCGGCGTTTACCCTGGCATGACCGAGGCCCACGTGGACCACATCTGCTCGACCATCGAGCAACATCTGGCCTCACATGGCATTGGATGAGCAGCATCAAGCCGCCGATGCTGCAGATTCGGGCCTAACGAGATGCCTGGACCCACGGAACATGACCTGTTGACGCCGCAAACGGAGCAACGGCCATTCTCTACCCAAGATGAGAGCAGCCTCATCTCCATCAGGTTCGGCGACTACCGCCTATCTCAAATCTGGATCTTCTCGATTCTGATGTTTCTTCTGGCACTCGCCGGTTGGTGGGTTTCGAATTCCTACTTTGGGAACTCCTCTGCCAAGTTCTCCCTCGGATTCTGGACTCCTAATGACAGGCCAGGATGGCTTCCCTTGTCTTCCCATTACGCACCTCTCATCGGAACCCATTACTTCGGGGACTTCTTCCAACTCTTCTACCTCATGAAGAGCCATGTTCCCTACACCGGGCATATCTTTCACACGAGTCTGAATCCAGGTTACTTCCTGCCAGCATATCTTACCTCCTGGCTACCATATCCCTTGGCCGGATATGCCTACTTGGTCCTACTCGCAGCTTGCTGGTTATTGCCAGCGGCAGTAATCGCCAAGAGAAGCTCTCTGCTCGCCGTTCTCTATCTAACAGCAACTACCCTGACAGTCCCGGGCCTGATGGCGCTGGATTTGGGCCAGCCTCAAGTGTTCGTTTATGTCCTGGCCATTTTCTCACTATATTACATTGATACACGACCCGGAGTATCCGCCGTCAGCCTCGGTGTTGCCATTGCCATCAAGCCGTATATGGCCCTATTCCTCCTTATCTACCTTTGCCGCCGCGACTACCGATCCGCTCTGCGCGCAGCACTCATTGGAGTGGTCATCAACCTGGCCATGGCCATCGCCCTAGTCGGCACTTCCGCAATGAGCTTGCATTTCTGGACTCAGATCTATCACGGAATTGTCAGTTACGGATCTGGGGGGAATCTCCAAATTTGGAGCGGTGGAGCATTTCTTCGAAACAACTCATCTCTGTATGGTTTTGCTCTGACCCTGGCCGCAGCGCGGATACCGGGGCTCTCGCCAACGATGCACGTCATCGCTAACCACTACAACCTAGTGACCGGTGCAGCATTGGTGGTCACTTTGGGATGGTTCATCTGGAGACGGAATCGACTCTCTACCGAAATGCAGTGGGTCTATCTTGCAATCGTCGTGCTGCTCATTCCCAGTTTCTCCCTCGGCTATGCCTGGCTTCTCCTGCTGGTTCCCTTGGCGTCCAGAGCAATGACACAGCCCCAAAAGGAAGACGATCATCTACCGAACAGTCAACGACCTTCAATTCTCACAGGAGCGTTTCCGTTTATCGTCATGCTCGCAGTCGCCATTTACCCATTCAACATCGCCGGCACGGCATTCCGAGTGGCAGAGTTTGGGCCAAACGGCAACACACTCGCAACGCCGATCTGCCTGTTGATCCTCTTGGTTACCATATGGGTACGACCCAGGCGTGCAGTACATGGACTGAACAATGATCCCGGACCGATCCGCAGAGTTTTGCAATTTCCCGTATTCTTGGCTCCGTTGGCTCAGATTAGCGTGGCACTACTGTGCTTCTCCCTCTCTTACCGATGATCCCCTGAATCGATGAACCCACGACAATCAACGCGAGCAATCTTCTTCGACCTGGACGGTACCCTGATTGACTCCTTTCCAGGTATCGCCAGCGCCTATCGTGTGGTATTCGACGCCTTGAACCTGGACGCCATGACAGATGAGGACATTCGTCAGTTTATCGGTCCTCCGATTCAAGAAGTCCTTCGTAGGCATTTCGGGTTGCGCGACCAAGGGTTGAGCAGAGGTATCCAGATCTTTCGGGACCACTACGGAACTAAGGGTCTGTTTGAATTTTCCAAGTATGCAGGCATAGATGACATGCTGCTGGACCTGACACTCGAAGGATATGAACTCTATATTGCGACGAGTAAGCTACGAACTATGGCTACGCAGATTTTGGAACACGCAGGGTGGATCCACCTATTTCGTCGTGTCGGAGGAGCGGAATTGGACGGCTCTCGCTTCCTCAAAGAGGACGTCATCGGATGGCTTGTCGCCGACATTCCAGTCAGCACCGACATCGTGGCCATGGTTGGGGACCGAGCTGCCGACATCAGCGGTGGCCACGCTTCGGGACTGGCAAGCATCGGTGTCGAATGGGGATACGGAAGCAAACAGGAGCTGGTCGATGCGGGGGCAATGCTCATGATCAGCTCGCCGAGTGAGCTGGTCGCTGCCGTCGATGCGCTAAGATCAAACGGCCGGCCCTAGACAAGATCAGCCAGCCCTAGACAAAGAGTTGGTTCCGACCGATAGCTCGGTGATACCTCTGCGGCGACCTAGATGGGAGTACCGAACGAGCACCCAGGTGGTCAGACGGGACGGCTGCTCAGGTGTTCCCTTTCCGGAACCATCCACCACCAGTGACTAGGATTCCGATGCACATGGCACGCAGCGTTCCACCCACCCCATCGGCCGATTCGAACGCTATGGGATGTAGCGACCACCAGGCAGTGACCCATCCAGGGCCCGTGTACTTCGAGACCGAACGCTGTGGCCGACTTGGTCCGCGCTTCGCACGCCGCTTCGCTCCTGTCCTTTGCTATCGGCCATCGACTAGCGCGATTCGTTGCGCCTGCTGCCTTCCACGGGCGGCGATCCATCGCCACTCGTTTGCCGATCGCCCTTCTGAGCAACCGAACAATCGACGCTGTCAGCCCAGCATTGTTTCGATCCTGACATGCCTACCGTAAGATGCCGTCCGCGACTGTCACTGCTGCATTATTCGTCGATGTAGAGTGTCCAATTTGCGGCAGCACAGCCCAGGTGATCAGTTACGGAATTGTTGCACCATTTCTGACGGAGCTGTTCAATCTTCCAGTAGGCTATACAAGTCGATACTGCCAATGTGATTCGTGCAATTTAGTCTTCTTTGATTTGCGCTATGAGGATGACCAGATGTCACTACTTTATAGCAACTATCGAAGTGATGACTACCTCGATTTACGGCGACAGTGGGAGCCCTGGTACTCCCGGAAGGTCAACGATGCCTACTCGACGCAAACTGAGTCGGTGGATGATCGGCGCAAATTCATGATGCATGTCCTCGAGAGGGCTGGAATCCCAGAGCACCTCCACATCGCAGTGGACTTTGGTGGCGACCAAGGACAATTCTTCCCCGACGTGCCGATCGATCACCGCTTGGTATGCGATGTCTCGGATCGCTCGCTACCGGCTGGTGTCGAGCACATATCGTCGCTCGGAGAATTGGGTGATGAAAAGGCAGACCTTGTCATCATCGCTCAGGTGCTCGAGCACCTTCCCAATCCCGTCAGCCCGCTGAAGGACATCCGAAATGCGATGGCGGATGATGGAAGGCTCTATGTAGAAGTCCCACTGGACCGCTTTGGGGTGCGGCGTTCGCAAACGAGCTACCGCTACCAGCGATACCTCCAGCGATTGGTGCGGCATAGGCTTTCGTTCATCGCACTCGACTTCGCAAGCGGAGTCAGTCGGCAATTTCTTTCGACAATTCCCTGGTTCGGTGTCGTGAAGCAGTCCGAACATATCAACTACTTCTCTGAACAGTCGCTTCATTCGTTGCTCCAAAGGACCGGATTCACCATCGTTGCTGAGCACGCTGACCGTTCGGCGAAAGTCGGTGGCTTGCGAGTTGGTCGCTACGGCGTCGTAGCGAAACTGAATCCGTCCTCGAGGGAGTCGGGGTTCCAGCCCGGGATGGCGTCTCTGCCGTCAGCGCCGTCCGACGTGGCGCGTCATGTGCACGAGGACATCCACACCGGATCTCGGCAGCCTGCGGCGACGAAAGGCACGGCTTCTCGCCGCAAAGGGCCGTTGGCGGGCCGGAGGGCCTCCATCGAGGCCAGAAGGACCAATGCTGGCTTCAAGAACAGGCCAACCTGGCGGATCAAACTCTCCGATCGGGCCCGCGATTCCGTTGGAGCGACCATCCATGGGGTGCGCAAACTCGTGAACCCCAACCTTCGGGGCCACCCGGAGCATGCCACGCTGATCTCGAATGCCACCTACAGTCCATGGCTGGTCGATTCCGAGTTTCGCAGCGTGTTAGCCAGGGTGGCGGGCCAAACGCTGATGGACGAGATGCGGCTGTATGAGATCTGGCAATTGGCCGGTCAAGTTGGTTACCTCTCGGGCGATGCGATTGAGATCGGATGCTGGCAGGGAGGCACTGGATGCATGATGAGTATTCGTATTGCCCAAATGGCCCCGACTGCCACCGTCTTCCTGTGTGACACGTTCAGTGGAGTTGTGAAGGCTGGACCCCGTGATCTTATCTATCGCGGGGGCGAGCACGCAGATGCCAGCCAACATCTGGTGGAGGGGCTGGCGAACCAGCTGGGTTTGCAGCAGGTGCAAGTGTTGGCCGGCATGTTCCCGGAGGAAACCGGAAAGCTTCTGGATGGTCGGATGTTCAAGTTTGCCCATATTGACGTGGACGTCTACCGAAGCGCGAAAGACAGCTTTGAATGGCTGTTGCCCCGGCTGGTCGACGGTGCCATCGTCGTCTTCGACGACTATGGATTTGCGTCCACCGACGGCATCCGAAACTTCATCGACGAACTGCAGGGACGTCCCGAAGTTGCCATCATGCGAAATCTCAATGGACAGGCGACCCTTGTCAAGCGTGCGACGCCAAGCGGGACCTCGGCCGCCCCATCGGCATCCCAGTCGTAGTCTTTGCCACCGTGCTGTTCCAACCGCTCACGGGCACGCCAAAATGAACGGGGCAGAAAGCCTCGATCTCGATCTCCGATCGCCGCCAAGGTCATCCTCCTCCTGGGTGACCGTTTGCTCCTCCTGGGTGGCAGTTTGCCTGGGATACCCGACAACACGTCCCCACCAGCGGTACGATTCACTACAGTGGTGCTCTGCAGTCTCCTAGGTTGCTCTCGTGGGCCGAGCGGAGCGTCGCTGTCTCGGCGAAGGATTTGGCGGAGTTAGGTTGCCCGTGCGCAAAAAGATCTCGGTAGTGACATCGGCGTACAACGAGGGCGAGTGCATCGATGAATTGGCACGCCGGCTGACAGTAGTGTTCGACCAGCTGGCCGACTACAACTTCGAGGCCATCATCGTCGAGAATGGATCCGAGGACGACACGTTCGAGCGGTTGGAGGCGATTCGCCAGCGTGATCCCCGCTTCAAGGTCATTCAGTTAGCGCGAAATTTCCGCATGGACGGCGGGATTACGGCAGGCCTGTCAGCGGCAAACGGTGATGCGGTCGTGCTCATGACTGCGGATCTGCAAGATCCACCTGAGATGATCCCGAAGTTCGTGACCCAGTGGGAGGCCGGATACGAGAACGTATACGGCATCGTGACGGCACGCAAGGGCACCGGCATCATCCGCAGGATGAATTCCCGGCTCTTCTACTGGATCATCGGCAAGTTGACGGGACACCTGATCCCTGCGAACGCCAGCGACTTCCGACTGCTCGATCGCCGGGTCTACGAGCAAGTCCGCAGCATGGACGAGCGAAATCGCTTTGTCCGCGGCCTGGTGGCGTGGGTTGGGTTCCGATCGATCGGAGTGGAACACGAGCGAGAGGAGCGGTTCGCGGGGACGTCAAAGGCGCACTCGATTCAAGTACTGCAACTTGCCATCAAGGCCGTCTTCGCCCATTCACAGATACCCCTGGTGATGATCCCCCTGGTCGGAGTCGGCCTCTTCGTTGTGTCCCTCCTCACCTTGACGGGCCTGGCAATCGACTGGCTCACCCGCGGAGTACCATTCCCTGGATTTGGGACAATTGTGGCTTTGATGGTCATGCTCTTCGGAATCCTCTTCTGCCTATTGGGTATCGTCAGCATCTACATCGGGTTGATCTACGAGGAAGTGAAGGGGCGGCCCAACTTCGTCATCCGTCAGACTCTTGGCTTCAGCGGATCCTCTCAACGTCCCTTTTCGGACGATGTTGTCTCGAACGGCAACCTGACGGGCAGAGAGCCAGTTCCAAAGCAATCGATCGGTCATCTCGCGATCGACCCGGAACATTCCGAGCCACCACCCAGCGTCGCGCCGTCAGATGGCAGTCCTGCTTCAACCTCCACCGGTTCGTAACCATGGCCGCAGGGATTGTCTTCAGTCTGCTTGCCGCCATCGTGCTCAACAGTGGGAACATCGTGCAAAAGCATGCCGTCGCACTGATGCCGGAGGTTTCGGCTCGACGCAGTGGGCACCTGCTTCGAACGCTCGTGTCCTCCCGGACGTGGCTGGCGGGTTTCACCCTTTGCCTCATCGGCGTCGCACTGGAGGTCATGGCGTTCGCTCTGGCTCCCATTCCAGTAGTCCAGTCGATCTTCAATGCGGGGATTGTCCTACTAGTTGTGTTCTCGCGTTTGAGACTGGGAGAGCGCATGCAACGGATCGAGTGGATTGGACTCTCCATTGTCGTCGCGTCAGTGATCTCGATTTCGGCCTCATTGAGTGCGACGACCAACTTGGTTGGTCTTTCCGGCTCCGGAATGCGCGTTCTCGTGGCGGCCATTCCGACGTTCGTCGTAGCAGTTCTCGTCGTTGGGGCGATCCGCACGGGCCGAGGCGGAACGGGCTTCCTCTACGGCACCGCCGCAGGGCTTCTCTATGGTGCAGCAGCACTCGGAACCAAGGGAGCCTCCACCCTGGTGGTGCGCCACGGTCTGGTTGCCAGTGTGCCGAGCATCCTGACATCGGTATATCCCTATGTGTTCCTGGTCTTCTCCGTATTGGGAATGATCGTGTATCAGACAGGCCTCCAACGTTTTCGCATCGCAGTGATGGGATCGATGTCCGATGTCGTGTGCAGCACGTATCTCGTTGCGGTCGGCATGATCGTCTTTGGTGAGCCTCTTCCAAAGGATCCGATGACACTGGCTCTTCGCTTGGGTGGGTTCGCAGGGGTCCTCCTGGGGTCCGTTCTCGTCGCCGGCGGAGGACGCAAGGAGAGCGAAGTCGCCATGCCTCCGATCGACTCTGACCTGGGCCTCGGTTCGGTGCTCATTGCCGAAGTCGACTCGCTTACCGGTCACTCGATCGATGACATGGTCAGTGGTGCCAAGTCTGACCGACACTAGTGAAATGGCTGACAACATGCTCAATGAATTGAGCTCCTTCGAAGGGCAGTCCGTCCTCGTCACCGGGCACACTGGGTTCAAGGGATCGTGGTTGGCACTCTGGCTCCACCGACTCGGTGCCCATGTGACGGGCTATGCCCTCGAGCCACCAAGCGATACCAACCACTTCGAAGCATCGAACCTCGCCGATCTACTCGTTGAAGACTTGAGGGGCGATATCCGCGACGCCCACCTGATGGCCGATGTGGTTCGCCGCTGCGCCCCTGATGTCGTCTTCCACCTGGCAGCGCAGCCGATCGTGCGGACGAGCCTGGTGGACCCGAGGGAGACCTTCGACATCAACGTGATCGGCACCGCATCGGTCCTGGACGCGGTACGGCTTGCCGATCGCCCGTGCGCGGTGGTGGTCGCCACCAGCGACAAGTGCTACCGCAATAACGGGCAGGTCTGGGGGTTTCGCGAGAACGATCCCCTGGGTGGCCACGACCCCTACAGCGCCAGCAAGGCAGGGACGGAGCTAGTGGTTGACGCCTACCGGTCGTCGTTCTTCCCTGTGGATCGGATTGCCGAACACGGCGTCCGCCTGGCGTCGGTGCGAGCCGGGAACGTGATCGGTGGCGGGGACTGGGCGGAGGACCGGCTCGTCCCCGACGCGGTCCGTGCCCTGTCCGCAGGTGCAGACCTCATCGTCCGGAACCCGGGCTCGACACGGCCGTGGCAACACGTCCTGGAACCGCTGTCGGGATACCTCGCCCTCGCGGAGCGGCTCCTTCGCGACGAGCACCCGGCCACGTGGGTCGGAGCCTGGAATTTCGGCCCCTTCACCAACGATGAGGCAACGGTCGCCGACCTCGCCACCGCCCTGATCGACGCCTGGGGCTCCGGCCGTTGGACCGTTCCACCAGGTTCCTCCTCCGATGTGGAGGCCAAGACGTTGCGGATCGCCATCGACAAGGCCATCTCGACGCTGGGCTGGCAACCGCGGTGGCACCTCGGGGAGGCGGTCCGTCGGACGGTCGACTGGTACCGGCACTACTACCGGGACCCCACGAGGGCCATGAGGGAGCACAGCCTCAACGACATCGAGGCCTACGAGACGGCCAACCGGCGACCTGACCCGACCTAACCCCGTGGTACGCACTTCCTCGCTCACGGTCCTGGTCGCACAGGGCGACGCCAGCTGGTCGTCGGTGCTCGGCGCGGTGCGCAGCGTCATCGCCACCGGCCAGGCCGCGGACGTGCAGGTGATCGCCACGTCCCCTCCTGCCGGCGATTCTGCCGAGGGCAGCGACCACGTTGCCGGATCAATTGGGGATGCGTCGACCTCCGTCACGTTCCTGGACGGATCGATCCGTCCTGCCGACGTGCTCAACACATGCTCGACGCAGTTCCTCGGAATCCTTCATGCGCAGGCCGCCGTCGTGGAGGGAACGCTCGAGCGCCATCTCCGGGCTCTCCACGATCACACCGAGGCGGTGCTCTCCGTTTCGTTGGCGTGCCCTGACGAAGAGCGGGAGGCAACGGAGACGAGGGCCCTGCTCTTGTCGGCGGCGGCCGGGACGGACTCCCGGATCGTCGACGGGCGGGCCTTCGCCCGGGCCCTCCTCTTCGACGGCTGGCCGCTCGACACCGTTCCCTCGGTCCTCGTAGTTCGGACGAGCGCGGCGGTCGGACCACGTTCGGATCACTTGGAACGGCACCTGACCGAAGGAGGAGCGAGCGAACGGGACCTCTACGGCATCCTGCTCGCCATGCTCACCCGGGGATCTGTGTGGTCCGACCCCGAGGTCGGCGTCAACGTCGGCCCCCGTCCTCCCACCGAGGGCTACCCACAATGGCGCCGGTGGTCCGAGATCATGGAGGCAGGTTCGGAACTCGGGCTCGTGGATGGGCCGGGCGAGGCCGTACAGGCGCTCATCTGTCACACCCGCCGAACAGCAGCCCTCCTCCGGCGGCCCCGGGCCGCAGGCCCTGGGGCACTGTTCGACCATCGTGCGGAACTGGTGCGGGGGATCAGCGAATCATGGCGATCGCTCATCACCACCGAGGCCTCCATGCCACCGCTCCTGCCACTTCACGTGGCCATCCTGCCTGACGACGACCCCGACAAGGTGGCCGCCAGTGCCGACGTGGCCGGCCGGATCGCAGCCCGGGTGTCCATCCTCGCCTCCCCCTTGGATCCGCCCCCGATTGACGCCGGCGGCGGACTGCCGACACCTGAAGGCTGGACGGCCAACCGCGACCTCGCCCGCCTCCTGGAGGGCGGTGACTTCCCCGTACTCATCGTGCGAGCCGGAGAGAAACCGGAGATCCTCGATCGCCGCCAGCTGACAGCACTGCTCGAGGACCCCGGCCCCCACCGACCGCTCGGCACGATCGCCACACTGTCGGGCTTCCAGCCACGGCTCGTATGGTCGGGATCATCGGACGCCCCACGTTCGGAGACGCCCGACACCCCACCGGTGTACTCCTTGCGTCTTGGCACGACAGCGCCCGGGGAGCACCAGGACTGGCTTCCTCCGTCCACGCTCGGGCGGGGTTCCCACAGGCTGACCAAGTTCATCGTCGTCGCTCCTGACTACACCGAGATCCATGGCGGCGTGGTGGCATTGCACCGACTGTGCGATCGGCTCAACGCCCTGGGTTACGAGGCGTTCGTTCATTCGATCGGGGTCATGGGCGACACACGGCCAGACTGGTTGACGCCGCAGCGAAGGGGCCGGAGCATGAGCGACGCAGTCATGGTCTATCCCGAGATCGTGACCGGCAACCCGTTCGAGGCCAAGCGCGTCGTGCGGTGGCTCCTCAACCGCCCTGGCTGGTTCACCGGAAGCCCGATGGGCGAGGGGCCCGATGACTTGGTGGTCGCGTTCGACCAACAGATCTCCTCGGAACATGCCGTGGTGAGTGTTCCCCTCATCGACCCCTTCACGTTCTTTCCCAAGGATCGGCCCGGCTCAGGGAGTCTGCTGTGGATAGGAAAAGGAAGACTGCCCGGGGAATTCGACCGATCCGACAAGACGCTGATCACCAATTCGTGGCCCGCCGAGAGGACCGAGTTGGCAGCGCTGCTTCGTGGCGCCGATGTCCTCTACACCTGTGATTGGCTCACGTCGATCATCGACGAGGCGCTGATGTGTGCCACACCAGTGATACTCATCGGCGATCAAACGTGGTCGCGCCATGAGATCGCCATGAGGCCGGGCATGGCATGGGAGGACGAGGCGGATTTCGACCGGGCGCGACGGGATGCCTGCCGGTACTACCCCCGCTACCTCGAATCGCTACATTCCGTCGACGCTTCGATCGAGCGCTTCGTCCAGCTGGTGAACGACCACTTCGATGCCGTGGACGGTCGTCCCGTCCCCATCGATTGACGGATTGACCTTGCGTTAGCCTGGGTCCACATGACAGAAGAACATGGGATGGGCGCATCCGGGCTGCCGGAGGTGGCTACCACCGAACAGGGCCTGTCGGCCACGGAGCTCTCCACGCTGCTTCTCCTGCTGGCCGATACGCGCGAGCTGGCCGAGCAGTCGCGCGCCGAGCGCTCCGATGCCGAAGCCCGAGCCGATCGCGCCGGCTCGAAGGCCGAGACCCTGCAGATCGAAATCGACGGGATGACGACCGCCTTGGCCTCTCTGGAGGCGCAACTCATGTCAGCCGTGGCCGCCCTCGAGAGTGCCGAGGCCCGGATCCAGGCACTCGAGGGTGAGCTCGCACTAACGCAGCAGCGCGCCGTGTCCGCCGAGGGGTCCCTCGTCCATCTCGAGACGGCCCGTGCCGAGGTGGCTACATCCGAAGCGGCCCTTCAGGCGGAACTGGCGGACATGCGCCAGAGCACCAGCTGGCGGGCCACCGCGCCCATTCGCTCCGTCGCCGGTGCCCTTCACCGCAATCACGTGGTGCCGTAGCCGTCGGCCTGCGTGCCCGCATCGGTGAGCCCGGTGGCGACTGCCGATTCGCCCTCACCCGCTGCCACCGGCGTCAGTCCCTCGATCACCGCGAGCCACTCCTCGTCCTCACCCGGCGCCCGGAATCCGCACCACGGGTCGAAGCGCCCGAGGTTCTTGTTGTAGCACGGGTCGTCTTTGCGGATCAGGTCCCCCCACCGGGAGAGAAAGTGCTGGAAGTCCGCGGAGTAGCCGGAGAGGCCGCGGCTCACCGACTCGTAGTGGGTCAGCTCGGCATGGGGCGTGTAGAGCAATCGGTAGCCGGCCTGCCCGAGGCGGAGGCAGAAGTCGATGTCGTTGAACGCCACGGGATACGCCTCGTCGAAGCCGCCCATCTCCTCGAACCCCTCCCGCCTCACCAGCATGCACGCCGCGGTCAGCGCGCTGAATGAGCGCACGGTCTGGTCCCATCCGAAGTAGCCCGCCCGGCCCTTGGGGAGCCCGTTGAAGATGTGGGCGGCGATGCCCTGCATCCCGAGCACCACCCCGGCATGCTGCACCCGCCCGTCCGGGTAGATCAGCCGCGCCCCCACCGCCCCGATCTCGGGGCGTTGGCCCAGTTCCACCAACGCATGGAGCCAACCCTCCGAAGTCGCCTCGATGTCGTTGTTCATGAACAACAACATGTCGGTGTCACACGTTGCGGCGGCGACGTTGTTGATGGCGGCCCAGTTGAACGGCCCGGGGTAGTCGATCAACCGGGTGGCCGGCCTGGTTTCGAGCTGCCGGCGGAGGACGCGGGTCTCGGGCTCGGTGCTCCCGTTGTCGACGAGCACCACCTCGCTGATCCCGTAGCCGGGTGCCTTCTCCAGCGATTCGAGGCAGGCCGCGGTCAGTGCTGCCTGATCGCGGAACGGGATGATGACACTGACCGTCGGCGAGCCATGGATGCGGCGGCGCAGGTGATAGGAGCCGAGGAAGGCTCCGGTCTCCACGACACCGTCGATGCCGCGCCTGGCAACGGCGTCCTCGAGCGCCCGGCGGCTGGCCGCGTACGCCCACGGCTTGGCGTCAGGGTCGCCGGCGGCAGAGCCTGCCACCACCCGCCAGTGGTAGAGGACCTTGGGGATGTGCACCACCCGTCGCGCCACCTCGGTGGCCCGGAGCATCACGTCGAAGTCCTGGCTCCCGTCGAACTCGGGACGGAACCCTCCGACGCGCCGCAGGAGTTCGTGGCGGATGGCCGTGACGTGCCCGAGGTAGGGGTAGGAGAGCAGCAGATCGGGGTCCCAATCGGGTTTGAATTGGGGCTGATACTGGCGATCCACCTCGTCCAGCTTGTCCTCGTCCGAGTAGATGACATCGGCGTCGTCCTCGGTCGTGACCACGGCGGCGATCCGAGCCAGGGCATCGGTCGTGAGGAGATCGTCGTGATCGATCAACACGATGAACTCCCCTACGGCGGCCACCAGTGCCCGGTTGGTCGCCCGCGAGATGCCGCCGTTCTGTTCGAGGGCCAGGGCCTTGATCCGCGGGTCGGCGGCGGCGAACTCGGCCATCGTCGACGTCAACTCGGGGTCGCCAGAGCCGTCGTCACACAGGCAGAGCTCCCAGTTCCGATAGGTCTGATCGATGACGGACTGGACGCACTCGCGGAAGTACCAGAGCGACGGCCGGTACACAGGGACGACGATGCTCAACAGCGGGCCGTCGACCGGCAGGTCCTCGGGGGGCAGGGTGTCGGCATGGTCGATGCGATAGAGGTGCCACTGGTGCTGCCAGTGCCAGTAGTCCGGGGCGAACGATGCGGCGTCGACCCCCCACTCCTCCTCCTCGTCGTCCTCTTTGGCGGGCCGAGGGAGCAGGAGGGTCTCGGCCAGCCGGTCGGCCATCCAGCCCAGGGCGTCCGACATTCGGTCCGACCGGCCCGTTTCGGGATCGATCACGTCAAGCACGACCCGGGGGGCATTCTGAGGCGGTTTCGGCACAATTAGGCTGACGATACCATGGCCGTGTTCCAGCTGATCACCAGCCGGCGTCCCCGGGAGGCACTCGCCGTACAGGTAGAATCCCAGCGTGCAGCTTGGTTCGGAACGGGCTGGGCAGAGAGGATTGTCGCGAGCCGGGAGTCGGAGGACGGCCTGACGGGAAGGCCGAGATCCGGGCGGTTCCCGCAGCGGGGACCGTGCCCACCGGTTGGGCATCATGAGATTCCAGGGCCCGGACAGTGAGGGCATCGTGCAGCGGCCGACAGGAGGAGAGCCAGAACGTGGGACAACCCGCACTTGACCCGGAAGAGGTACTCGAGCGACTGAAGGCAGAGCACCGGACCCTGTTCTGGGAGCCCCTCCAACCCAACATGATCAGGCGCACCAAGGACAACGAGCAGGCCCGCAACCGCGGCTCCCTCGAGTTCCTTCACCACCACTGGGCCCTTCCCGACCATTTCGACCCGGCCGTGGCCGGCGGTGGTCTGCGGGGGAAGATCGTCACTCTGTTCGGCCGTCTGACCTATCGGGTGCTCGGTCCCTACCTCCGCCAGGAGCGGGACCTCCTGGCCCACATGGTCCGGGTGAACGAGGCCCTCGAGCGACGTTGTGACGAGCTCACCCTCCGCTGCCAGCAGCTCAACCAGGACTTCCTCGACCGCCAGGTGGCCGAGGCCCGCAACCTGGCCGAGCTCGCCCTGTGGCTCCATCTCGAACCCCCTGCGGTCGCGGCGGCCACGGTGTCCCCGGCGGCCACGACTGCGGGTCGCCACGGAAAGGACGGGGCAGACCAAAAGGACGCAGCGTCCGCCCCATGACATCGGGACGCTCGATTGCCTGGGCGCCGTGGGTCGCGTCCCCATGACGGTGACGCCCACCGCGGATGGGCGCCGCCTTCGGCCGGTGGTCGCGCTGCTCGCTGCCCATTGGGAGTCGAAGACCGAGGAGGGCTGGATCACACGCCAGGTGGCCGGGGCCCTGGCCTGGGTGGCCGATGTCCACGTCATCACGCCGGAGGGCAGCACGGCAGGCACCTCGACCGACAGTGTCTTCACGTTGCACCGGATGGCCACGCCGATCGAGCCGGCTGCGGAGCTCCGCCGGGACCTGCTGATCGAGGGACTGTCGGAAACCGGTGCCAGCGGCGACGTCCTCGGGTCTCCCGAGCTGTCCTCCCTGCTCGACCAGGGCCTGGTCGGACCGTGGGGCGACGCGTCGGACATCCTGTCCGCGCTGCAACCCGATCTCGCGGTGATCGCCGGCCACCAGGACGTCGGCGCCCTCAACGCAGTCGATCGGCACGATCCGGGCCTTCCGGTGACCCTGCTGGCCCTGGGGGCAGACGCCGAGAGCATCGCGTTCCCGCATTTCGCCTCGGTGTTCGCCCGTGCTGACACGGTGCTGGCGGTGACCGAGTCGGAGCGCATGGCCATCGTCGAACACCATGGGCGCCCGGACGCGGTCCGTCGGATCGGCGCACCACTGAGCGCCAACCCCAGCGCCCTCAGTGAGCCCAACGGCTGGGTGGGAGACACCGGCTACCTCCTCGTCCTGACCGGCGTCGACTCCGAGGACGAGGAGCACCCGGAGTACGAGCTCAGCCGTGTCCTGCGGCTGAGCTTCCCCGACCGGCCCGTGGGAATCACCCACACCGACGCCTTCTGTGCGTGGCACGGGGGGCGCCTCAACGAGGGATGGCCGATCGAGCGATCGAGCGACCTGGCCCGCCTGATGGCTTGGGCCAGGATCACCGTCGATCTGCGCCCCGGTCGGCTGTTCGCCCGGAGGTGCGTCGACTCTCTGCTCTACGGGACGCCGATCGTGGTGCCAGCCGACAGCCGGGCCAGGGAGCACGCCCAACGAGGCCGGGGCGGACTCTGGTTCGAGAACCCGGCCGAACTCGCCTGGTGCGTCGAGTCGCTGTTGGAGCCGCCGACCCACGACACCATCAGTGCACAGGGGCTCTCCTACGCCGAGGAGGAGTACGGCTCGACCGACCGGTTCGTCGAACGGGTCGCCGAGGCCTGCGGCCTGACCCCGGCGACCGCGCCGGTTGCCGTCACCACCTGATCAATCACCCCTGCTCAACAGGCTGGCCACCATCCCGTCGAGGATGTCCGCTTCGGAAACCAGGCACTCGTCGAACCCGAACCGGGTCATGACCGCGGAGAGGATCATCGCCCCGCCCACGATCACGTCCTCTCTGCCGCGGGGCATGCCGGCACGGTCGAGGCGTGCCGCCCGGACCTCCTGGGCGAGTGTCCGGTACCAGTCGTAGACCTCGGTGGCAGAGAGCACCGAGTGGTGGATCCGGTCACGGTCGTACTCCGCAAGCCCGAGGTTGAGCGCCGCCAGGGTGGTCACCGTGCCGGCCAGCCCGACCAGCCGGTGGGCGGCGAGGAACCTCGGGTGCTCGGCGATGGCGGACTCCAGGGACTCGCCGACCATCGCCTCGGCCTCGACCAGTTCGGCCGGCGTCGGCGGATCGTGCAGCAGGAACCGCTCGGTGACCCGCACGCAGCCCATCTGCAGGGAGACCGCCACCAGCTCCGGATCGTTGGCGTCCGTGCCGGTGACCAGCTCGGTCGAGCCCCCGCCGATGTCCAGCACCAGAAACGGCCCCCCGTCGGGCTCGAGATCGGAGACGGCTCCGGCCAGCGACAGCCGTCCCTCCTGCGTCCCCGCCAGCAACTCGGGGTGGAACCCGGCGATCTCACCGGCTGCCTCGAGGAACTCGTCGCCGTTCGAGGCGTCCCGTGCGGCCGACGTGGCCGCCAACCTCCCCCGGGCCACCTGGTACCGGTCCGTCACCCCTCGGAACTCCCGCAGCGCGGCCAGGCAGCGCTCGACGGCCTCGGGAGCGAGCGCCCCTGTCGAGTCCACGCCCTCTCCGAGCCTGGTGATCCGCATCAGGCGCTCGACGGGCCTCCCGTCGGCGCCGGCGACCAGAAGGCGGGTGGAGTTGGTGCCACAGTCGATGGCCGCCACCCGACCGTCAGGATCCATGTGCCCTTGCTACCACGGCAAACAGAGGAAGACCACACCCTGAGACGGTGCACACTCGACCTCGATCAGGCCGGGTGGAGACCGATCTGCTCCGCCGTCCACTGCCCGATCGGATCGTCGGCCCCCGTCAGCCACCAGGCCAGGTGAGCATGGAGGCACTTGACACCGTGCCTGGTGCCGCCGACCCCTCCCGACGGTCGCGGGCCGCTGTGGCCGGAGTCGATCAGAGCATCCCGTTCCGCGGCGTACAGGGCATGGGCGGTCGCCAGCCGGTCGGCATCCACCGCAGCCTCGGCCTGGCGCACCCCGCCCCGCGACTCGAGCCTGCTGACCTCCTCGCGCAGATGCGCGTCGACCAACCAGTAGCGGGTGGGCATGGGCGTGCCGTCGAACAGAAACGGTGCGTTGGCGATCACCGCGGGAGCGCCGTCCTCGGCTCGGACCACCACCTCGAACTCCCCCGACGGCCGGCGGCCCAGCAGCGCGGCCACGGCCTGCTGGTCCGTTTCGCTCACGCCCTCCCCGCCGGGGTCGGCCGATGGTGGTGGGGTCACTTCCAGAATTCGAGCGTGTTGGTCACCCGGGACCAGAAGCTCGACGGGAGCGGTGCCACGGTCGACCCTCCCGACGACGAGGTGCCGACCTTCGCCGATCCGGTAGTCCCGGTAGCCCCGGCGGCCGGCGCGGACGAAGCCGCAGGTCCGGAGCTCGACGGCGTCTGCGGGAGTCCGGGATCGGGCGACATGTCGGGGGCATCGGACGGTGCCACCAGGGGCTGCAGGCTTGGGTCGCCGGTTGCCATGCCGCCGGGGCTCGTGGTGGTGGCGTGTCCCGCCGCCGGCAGGATCTCGTAGAGGGACTGCCCGGGGGACACCAGCTGGTAGTCCTGCCGGGCCAGCCGCTTGATCTCCGCGGTGGAGCTCAACTGGTGCTCTTGTTCCGTCAGCAAGCGGTTCTCGTGCTGGAGCTGTGAGAGCTCGGCCCCGGAAGCAGACAGCTGCCGGTGCTGCGACAGCAGGGCGGAGGCCGGAAAGCTGGTGCCGAGCGCAACCACAGCGACGAGTGCGCCCAGCGCCACCGGGACCCGGTTCCGCCGGACCACATGCGACACCGGCTTGCGCTTGGCCGTGGCGCCGGGCCCGGCCGCCCGGGCTAGTCGGCTGCGGATCCCGGTCGAGCGCACCGGGCCGGTGCGTCTCGGGCCTGCGGCCCCCGGGCGGCGGACCGCCGTCTTCGCCCGCGGTTTCGGCTTGCCCGCCGTCTTGACCGTCTTCGTCGTCCGTCTCGCCTGCACCGTCCTGGCCGGACCCTTCGACCCCTTGGACCGGGCGTGGACGCGGCCACTCACGGGGCGGCACTCCTCGCCGCCAGGGCGTCGCCGCCCCGGAAAGCGGCCGACTCGCCGAGCAGCTCCTCGATGCGCAGCAGCTGGTTGTACTTGGCCACCCGGTCCGAACGCGCCGGTGCACCCGTCTTGATCTGGCCGCAGTTGGTGGCAACCGCCAGGTCGGCGATGGTGGTGTCCTCGGTCTCGCCAGACCGGTGCGAGATCACGCACGTATAGGCGGAGCGGGTGGCCAGCGACATGGTCCCCAGGGTTTCGGTCAAGGTGCCGATCTGGTTGACCTTGATCAGGATCGAGTTGGCCGTGCCACTGTCGATGCCCCGACGCAGCCGCTCCTCGTTGGTGACGAACACGTCGTCGCCCACCAGCTGGACCTGCGTTCCCAACCGCTCGGTCAGCGCCGCCCAGCCGTCCCAGTCGTCCTCGGCCATTCCGTCCTCGAGGGACACGATGGGAAAGCGTCCGACCAGGTCCACCCAGTAGTCGACCATCTCCGCAGGGGACAGGGTGCGGCCCTCGCCGGCCAGCACGTACCGACCGTCGGAGAACAGCTCGCTGGCGGCAGGGTCCATGGCGATGGCGATGTCCTGGCCGGGCACCAGGCCCGCCGCATCGATCGCCTCGACCAGGATCCGGACCGCTTCCTCGTTGGAGGAGAGGTTGGGGGCGAAGCCGCCCTCATCCCCCACTGCGGTGGACAGGCCGCGCCCCTTGAGCACCCCGGCCAGGGCGTGATAGGTCTCCACGTTCCATCGAACGGCCTCGGAGAAGGAGGCCGCTCCCACCGGCATGATCATGAACTCCTGCAGGTCGATGGAGTTGTCGGCGTGCACCCCGCCGTTGACCACGTTCATCATGGGGACAGGCAGCACGTGCGCGTCGACGCCGCCGATGTAGCGGAAGAGGGGCAGCCCCAGCTCATCGGCGGCCGCCTTGGCGGTGGCCAGCGACACGCCCAGGATGGCGTTGGCGCCGAGGCGGCCCTTGTTGGGTGTCCCGTCGGCATCGATCATGGCCAGGTCGACGGCCCGCTGGTCGAGTGCGTCGAATCCCTCGAGGATGTCGGCGATCTCGCCGTTGACGTTGGCCACCGCGTCCAGCACGCCCTTGCCCCCGTAGCGTTCGCCACCGTCACGCAACTCCACCGCCTCGTACGACCCGGTGGAGGCGCCGGAGGGGACGATGGCCCTGCCGATCGATCCGGAGTCGAGGATGACCTCGACCTCGACCGTGGGATTGCCACGGGAGTCGAGGACCTCCCGGCCGAATACCTGTTCGATGAAGCTCACTGTGCGCTGTCGCTCCTTCTCGCGGTGTGACGAAACGGTACCACTCGAAACCACCCGGACCTGGGTATTCTCGTCGATTGCGGCAGTGGACCCCNNCGGCAGCTCGGGCCCGCAGCGCGGTTTCCGGGTCCACCCCGAGGCTGCGCGCCACGTTCACCAGCGAGAACAGCACTTCTGCGACCTCGGCCGCGTCATCTGCCTGCCCGCCCTCGCCGTCGGTGATCCCCCACGAGCGTGTTCCGACGGCATCGGCCCCGGCCAGCGCGGACACGCCTTGCGCCACCAGGATCGCCTCCTCGGCCACCGTGGGCACCGCCATCCCGACGGCCAGTGCCTTGCGCTGCAGTTTGGCGACCAGCGCGAGCGCCGGCAGGGCGGCCGGGATGCCCTCGGTCACACTCGTCCGGCCCTTCTCGGCCTTCTTCAGGGCCTCCCAGTTGGCGGCCACCGCCTCCGGCGTGTCCGCCGTCACGTCGCCGAACACGTGGGGATGGCGGGAGACCAGCTTGTCGTGGATGCCCCGGGCCACGTCGGCCAGGGTGAAGCGGCCTGCCTCTGCGGCCAGGGTGGCGTGGAAGTAGACCTGGAAGAGGAGGTCGCCCAGTTCCTCCTCCAGGTGGGCCACCGCCCGCTCCTCGGCCTCGGGCTCGACGGCGACCGGCGCAACCGGGGACGATCCGGCCCGATCGGCCGGATCGCCCGCGGCATCCAGCGCGGCCAGCGTGTCGATGGCCTCGAGCACCTCGTAGCTCTCCTCCAGCAGGTGCCGGGCGAGCGAGCCGTGGGTCTGCTCCCGGTCCCAGGGGCACCGCTGGCGCAGCGTGTGCACCAGCGCGTCCAGGTCCATGAGCTCGCGCGCCACCGGGGCGGCCAGGTGCGGGATCCACAGCGAGGTCAGGTGGTCCGGGACGAACGAACGGTCCAACTCGTCCCACGGCACCTCCCACACCCGCTCGTCGGCCAGTCCCAGATGGTGCAGGACGGTCACCGGAGCCTCGGGTGCCGATTCCACCGACAACTTGATGTCGGACAGGACCGAGGGGCTCCAGCACTGGGCCACCAACAGGGGGCCCCGCTCCCCGGCCGCGTCGACGCCGAAGGACTCGCCGTCGACGAGCCGGACCCCGGTGGACACCGGGTCCACCCCCATACGGGCGAAGGCCACGTCGAGGAACGAGACCGACGGATGCACGACGAGGACGACCTCGCCGCGGGTCACCGCCGGCGCCTCCTGCAGCAGGGCCACGGTGCGCTCGGCAACCATCGGCGAGCCGGGCACCGCGTAGACCACGGCACGCTCTGCTGCCACTGCGGCGAGGAGGTCGTCGACGATGGCCCGGTAGACCTCCTCGAAGGTGTCACACCGCTCGTAGTGGTGGTCGAACGAGCGGGTAGGGGGAAGGCCGGCCACCGCCGGGTGCCGGGCGGTCCGGAGGAAGAGCGCCGGGGCCGCCGCCATGAGCGCCAGGGCTTCGGCGGTGATCAACTCGGGCCCGGCCGGGCCGAGCCCGACCACGTCGATCCGAGGGGCGTCGACCGGCTCTCGGGCCGTCATGCCGGAAAGCGCACCGGGCGGTTCAGCCGCCGCCGGAGGTGCCCGAGGTGCCTCCGGTGCCTCCGGTGCCCGCACCATTCACGGAGAGCGAGGAGGAGGAGCCGGACGACCCGCCCGAGACGGAGGCCAGGAGGTACTCGGGCGGCGGGGCCACCGGGGCCACGATCGTCAGCGCCTTCCACGTCCCGTACTGCGGGTTGATCGCTACGTCCGAGTGGCGGGCGAAGCCCACCACCGCCTTGCTCACCCGGTTCACATTCGAGGTGGTCTGCAGCAGCTCGCGACGGATCACGGAGGTGGCGGCCGACAGCGGCTCGACCGACTGGCTGGTCACCTCGTAGATGATCCACTCGCCGCTGCTGGTGTCCTGCACCGGCGCCAGGGGCGTCCCCGCGGTGACCGCCTGTACCTGCAGTGCCTGCTTCACCTGCGCCACGGTGTAGTTGCACCCGAGGGCGCCGCCATTGGCCGCGGACTGGGAATCGAGCGAACTGGCCTTGGCCACTGCTGCGAACGGGGCCCCTCCATTCAGCTGGGCCACGATCTGGTTGGCGTGGGCCTGGGTGTCGGTGGCGATGACGCTCAAACAGGCGACCGTGAACTGCGCCGGGTTGCGTAGGTAGTACCCGAACACCGCGCTGGCCGACAGATCGGCGCCCTGCGCCAGCAGCTTGTCGTCCACGGCCTGGTTGTGGACCTGGCCTGCCGCCAGGTCAGCGGGAAGGCCCGCCAGCAGCTGGGCCCCGGTGATGTTCGCCCCGTTGGGCAGCTGGCAGTACGACGTGGTCCCCGACGCTCCCGACTGCTGCACCGCCGCGCTGATCTCCCCGTCGAGCGTCGCCTCGAAGTCGGACTTCGACGTCGCCAGGTCCGAGGACGAGACGGTGATTCCCCTGGCGGCGGCGTACTGCCCGGCCAGGAGGTCGCCCACCTGGTTGTCGAGCACGGCGTCGGCGAAGGCCACCGTGTAGGTGCCGGAGCCCCCGGCTCCCTCGCCGGAGTAGCTGGTGAGCTGGGGGTTCTCCAGCTGGAGGAGGCAGGCGCCGGCCACTGTGCTCTGGAGGGCCCGGAGCTGGGAGTTGAGCGTGGTCACCGAGATGGTCGCCCCGTTGGCCGATGCCGCCGAGGGGGTCACATCGCAGGCGGAGGCCAGGGCGCCCGCTGCGAGCACGACGAGAGCGGTAACCGTGCCGGAAAGGAGACGCTTCACGGCGGCGATGCTACCGGGTGCAGACACGGTGCCGGCTTCGACAGGATCAGCCGCACCGGCGAACCGGCTACCCGTCGACCGGCAACAGCTCGCCGAGGAGCGCCACCAGGCCCGGGGCGTACTCCCCTCCCGTGGCCGGAGGGGTCATCGGGATCAGCAGGCGATGGAGGTCGGGCTGATACGTGGTACCGGGGGCCACCCGCCGCAGTCGGACCTCCGCCGATGCCGGCAGGGTGATCGGCGACACCTTGACGGTGGACCGGGTGCCCGGGCCCCCGCCCGCTCCCCCGGGGCCGCCCCGACGGGGGACGGCGACGGCCAGGTCGGTGATCCCCAGGCGCAGGCACTCGACCCGCAGGCGGGCCACGTCGAGCAGGGCCGCGGCCGGTGCCGGCAGCGGGCCGAACCGGTCCTCCCACTCCGCGCGCACATCCCCGACCTCCTCGACGGTCCGCACCCCGGTCAACCGCCGGTAGGCCTCGAGGCGGACGTCCTCGGCCGCCACGTAGGTCGCCGGGAGGTGGGCGGCGTCGGGGAGGTCGAGCGACAGGTCCACTGCCTGCGGCCGGGGCTCGCCCTTCAACTCCGAGACCGCCTCGGACACCATCTGCACGTAGAGGTCGTAGCCGATGGCGGCGATATGGCCGGTCTGGTCGCGCCCCAGCAGGTTGCCCGCTCCCCGGATCTGGAGGTCGCGCAGCGCGATCTTGAAGCCCGATCCCAGCTCGGTGTGGTCACCGATGGTGCGGAGCCGCTCGTAGGCCTGCTCGGAGAGCACCCGGTCGACCGGGTGGAAGAGGTACGCGTAGGCACGCTGCCCGGCCCGGCCCACCCGGCCGCGCAGCTGGTGGAGCTGCCCCAGCCCCAACAGGTCGGCCCGGTCCACCACCAGGGTGTTGACCGTGGGCATGTCGATCCCCGACTCGATGATGGTCGTGCACACCAGCACGTCGTAGGCGCCCTCCCAGAAGTCGAACACCACCTTCTCCAGCGTCCCCTCGTCCATCTGGCCGTGGGCCACGGCGACCCGCGCCTCGGGGGCCATGTGCTGCACCCGTTGGGCCACCGCCTCGATGTCCTGGACCCGGTTGTGGACGTAGAAGACCTGGCCCTCGCGCAGCAGCTCGCGGCGGATGGCCTCCGACGCGGCCGCCTCCTCGAACTCGCCCACGTGGGTCAGGATCGGCCGCCGGGCGGCCGGCGGGGTGTTGACCATCGACAGGTCGCGGATACCGGTGAGGGCCATCTCGAGCGTGCGCGGAATGGGGCTGGCGGTAAGGGTGAGGACGTCGACGCCGTCGGCCATGGCCTTGATCGACTCCTTGTGGCTGACCCCGAAACGCTGCTCCTCGTCCACCACCAGCAGCCCGAGCTTCTTGAAGGCGACGTCCTCCCCGAGCAGTCGGTGGGTCCCCACCACCACGTCCACCGAACCGTCGGCCAGGCCGTTCAGCACCGCCTTCGCCTGGGCCGGGGTCAGGAACCGGCTGAGCATCTCCACCTTGAGGGGGAACGGCGCATACCGGTCGGCGAAGGTCTGGGCGTGCTGGCTCGCCAACAGCGTGGTGGG
>PLHF01000153.1:105455-145569 GCA_003138855.1 Acidimicrobiaceae bacterium
TGGCCGGTCACCTCGAGGCGCCTCCGGTAGAGGGCGACCAGCTCCTCGGCCACCTCGTGCACGGCGGCACGCGCCTTGGAGCGGGTGCGTTGCCATTCGGACCCACCCAGGCGGCTCACGGTCGGCGAGTCACCACCCGCGTACGGGGTGAGCAGCTCGATCTGATCGGTCGGGAGGTAGAGCCGGTCACCGCCCCGGTACTCGAGGAGCAGGTAGTCGCGGGTGGAGCCCCCCATGGTCCGGGTGACCATGCCCCCGTATCTGGCCACCCCGTGCTGGCGATGGACCACGTAGCTGCCCGGTGCCAGGTCGTCGAAGAACCCGTCGACGGGACGGGCGCGGGTCCGGGCCTGCCGGTGGGGACGGTGGCGGCCGGTGACGTCGGACTCGGTCAGGACGGCCACCCGGCAGCCCGGCAGGACGAATCCGCGGTCCACCGTCGCCACCACGATGCGTGCGCCGGGAGCCGAGAGGTCGGTGGCGTCCGCCGCCACCGGNNTCGGTCGTCGAGCACAGCACCACCGCGTAGCCGGCCCCGGCGAGGGTGGAGACCTGCGCGGCCAGCTTGGCACCGTCCCCGAGGATCGGCTCCCACCCCCTGCTCTCCACCGACGGCACGTCCGGGCCCTCCGCCGACGGAACCAGCGAGATCACGCCGGCGTTCGTCCCGGTCAGCAGCCGGTCGAAGGGGACGTGGAGGCGCGGCGCACCGTCGCCGGCCTCGAGCCCCCAGGTGGACGCCAGCGCGTCGGCCAGGGCCGACTCCTCGTCGAGCAGCTCGCCGGCACGGTCCCGGACCCGGCGGGGCTCGACCAGGACGATGACGGCATCGTCCCCCAACAGGTCGCAGATCAGCTCCTCGGAGTCGGCCAGCCACGGCAGCCACGACTCCATGCCGTCGAACTGGTCGCCGTCGGAGAGGCGCTCCCACTGGTGGCGCCCCCACGGTGCCGTCCCCACCAGCTCGGCCGCCCGCCTGCGGGTCACCTCGTCGGTCACCAGCTCGCGGCAGCCGAAGAGCTCCACCGGTCCGACGTCCTCGATCGAGCGTTGGTCCGCCACGTCGAAGCGGGTGAGCCGATCGACCTCGTCCCCCCACAGGTCGAGGCGGACCGGCTCGTCCGCGGTGGACGGGAAGACATCCACGATGCCGCCCCGCACGGCCAACTCCCCGCGGTGCTCGACGATCGACTCGCGGCGGTAGCCCATGGACACCAGGCGGACCACCAGCTCGTCGACCACGACCCGGTCACCCTTGGCCACCACCACCGGCCGCGCCGCGGTGCGCCAGGGGCCGAGCCGTTGGAGCACCGCCTTGATCGGGGCCACGACGACGTCCGGCCCCGGTCGACCGGGGCCCGAGGGGTCCGAGGGGCCCGAGGGGCCGCCCAGCTCCCACAGCAGGCGCAGGCGGCGGCCCATGGTCGACACGTCGGGGCTGACCCGTTCGAAGGGAAGTGTCTCCCATGCCGGGAACACCTCGACCCGGCCGGGGCCCGCATCGGTCGGCTCCGACCCGCCGGAGAACACCCGGAGATCGTGGGCCAGCTGGTCGGCGGCGGCCCCGGTCGGTGTGACCACGAGCACCGGCCGCCGGGTGCCCAGGCGGATGAGGCCGGCCAGCACGAAGGCCTGGGCCGGCGTGGCCACCGCCAGGGTGGCGCTGGACGCGCCGACGACCCGCGTCATGGCGGGCTCGTTGCGCAGCAGGGTGGGGAGCGAGCGGAGGCTCACCTGCTCAGGGTACCGGGGCGCGCACCACCGGCCGGACGGCTCAGCGGTGCCTCGGCTCCCAGCGGAACCGCCGGGCGGTGAACACCAGGGCGGCCGCAGCCCAGATCAGCATGACCACCAGGTCGCGGGGGCGCACACCCGAACCGGGGCCGCCCTCGAAGGCGCTGACCAGGGCGGTGATCATGTGGCGGATGGGGAACCAGTCGGCGATCTTCGACAGGACCGAGCCGTTGCTGATCGGGTAGAAGACGCCCGAGATGAAGATGATCGGGAAGTAGATCCCATTGATCACGGCCGGGGCGGCGTCCGCGTTGGGGATGATGATGGTCACGGCCAGGCCGAGGGCGCAGAAGGTCACGATGCCGACCACCAGCGTCACCACGGTGGCCAGCGGGTGGTACGGGAAGTGGAGGTGGTAGAAGGACATGCCGATGCCGACCACGACGATGGTCAGCACCGCCACGTTGATCATGATGCTGCCGATGATGCCGCCCATGTACGAGCCGATGGCGATGGGGGTCCCCCGCATGCGCTTCAGCACACCCGAGTCCCGCCGGTTGCAGACGACCATGCCCAGGTTGGTGTAGCAAGCGGCGATCAGGCCGAAGGTCAGCATCGCCACCACGGTGTACTGGTCGTAGCGGAGGGACGTGCCCGGCACGCGGAAGGAGCCGGCCGAGGTGCCCACCACCACCAGGAAGACCACCGGGAACATGAAGGTGAACACGGCGGCCATCGGGTTGCGCCAGTACGCCTTCTGCTCGTAGCGCACCTGCTCCTTGGCGATCATCAGGTCGTTCACGGCAGGTCCCTGCTCGTCAGCGCCAGGTACACGTCCTCCAGTGAGGGCCGGTTGACCGTCAGCCCGGAGAGCACCTCTCCGCGCTCGACCGCCCACCCGGTCAGCGCGTGGAGGACCTCGGTGGGCTCGTCGATCCGGAACTCGACGACGCCGCCGCGCTGCTGCGGCTCGAGGCCGACCGGCAGTGGCAGTGTGCCCACCGACACACCGGAGGGGAGCACGAAGCGGACGGTGGTCATCCCGTGGTCCCGCCCGCCCAGGGTGTCCGGCGACCCCGAGGCCACCACCCGGCCGGCGGCGATGACGGTGACCGAGTCGGCCAGGACCTGGGCCTCGTCCATGTAGTGGGTGGTGAGCACCACCGTGCGCCCTTCGGCGCACAGGCCGCGGACGACGTCCCATGCCTCGTGGCGGGCGGAGGGGTCGAAGCCGGTGGTGGGCTCGTCGAGGAAGATCAGCTCGGGGTTGCCGACCAGGGCCAGCCCCAGGTCGAGGCGGCGCTGCTGCCCCCCCGAGAGCGTCTTGACCCGGGCCCTGGCCTTGGCCTCGAGGCCGACCAGCCCGATGACCTCGCCCACCGGGCGCGGCCGCGGATAGAGGCCCGACCGTTGGGTGATCGCCTCGGTGACGGTGAGGTAGGGGTCGACCGCACACTCTTGGAGGACGATGCCCACCTTGGCCCGCAGCCCCCGGTCGCGGCGCTCGGGGTCGATGCCGAACACCGACACGGTGCCACCGTCCCGCTTGCGGTAGCCCTCGAGGATCTCGACGGCGGTGGTCTTACCGGCACCGTTGGGCCCGAGCAGGGCCAGTACCTCGCCCCGACGGACGTCGAAGTCGATGCCCCGCAGGGCCTCGACGCTCCCGTACGACTTGGTGAGGCCCTGCACCGAGATGGCGAGATCGGCGTCGGCGGGCACAACCAGCGAGCGTACCGGGCATGCCGGGGGGAGGTGGCCGATCGGCCGGCGCCGGGTAGGTGCCGCCGCTTCAACCGGCCAAGGCGGTTCAGCCGGCGGCGTTGACCCGGTTCATGGCTGCCTCCACGCCCTCGGCGGCGATGGCCTCTACCGCATCCGCCGCCTGTTCGACGGCCACGCCGAGGATCGCCCGCTCGGCCGCTCCCGGTCGCTTCAGCACGTAGTCGGCACCGGGCTGGCGACCGGGGGGCTTGCCGATGCCGATCCGCACCCGGAGGTACTCGTCGGTGTGCAGGTGGCGGTGGATGGACTTGAGCCCGTTGTTGCCGGCGGTGCCGCCGCCGGCTTTCACCTTGACCCGGCCGGAGGGCAGGTCGAGCTCGTCATGGACGACGATCAGCCGCGACGCGATACCAGCACCCGATGCAGTGCCCTCTGCGTCGATGCCGGCACGGCGCACCAACGGGGCCACCGCCAGGCCGGACTCGTTCATGTAGGTGAGCGGGACGGCCAACAGGACCCGCTGGCCCGCGATGCGGACCTCGCAGGCCAGGGAGCGCAGTCCCTTCTCCGACTTGAGCCGGCCTCCGTGGCGTGTCGCCAGGGCAGCCACGGCATCGGCCCCTGCGTTGTGGCGGGTCCCCTCGTACTCGGCCCCGGGATTGCCCAGGCCCACCACGAGCAGATCCGCCGGGGTACCCGTTCGCCGGTCCCCCGGCCCACCCCGGCGACCGAGCAGGGCCTAGCCCTCTGCCGACTCGGACTCGGCGCCGGGCGCCTCTTCGGACGGGACCCCGGTGATCCCGGTGACCCCGGTGATCCCGGCAGCCTCGGCCTCCTCCTCCGCAGTGGCCTGGACCCGGGGCGGTTGCCCGGCCACGACGGTTGCCTCGGGGTCGGTCTCCAGCTCGACGCCGGACGGGATGGTGATGTCCGAGACGTGCAGGGCATCGCCGATGGTCAGTCCCGAGATGTCGATGTCCACCGACGGGGGGATGTCGGCCGGCCTGGCCTTGACGGCCAAGGTGAAGAGCTGCTGGTCCACGATGCCGTCTCCGTGCTGGACCTCGATCGCCTCGCCCACCAGGTTGATGGTGACCTCGGCCGAGATCACCTCGTCCCGCCGCACGATCTGGAAGTCGACGTGGGTGACCACGTTCTTGAAGGGGTGGTGCTGGATGTCGCGTGCCAGGGTGAGGAAGTCGGTGCCTTCCACGTGCAGCGACAGCAGCGTGTTGAGGCCGGCCTCACCGGACATGGCGACCTGGAACTCGCGGGCGACGACAGCCACCGGAAGCGGGTCGGTGCCGTGCCCGTAGACGACGCCGGGGATCTTCCCCTGGGCCCGCAGGCGGCGCGTGGAGCTCGATCCGATCTCGCGGCCGGCTTCGGCGGTGAGCGTGACTTCGGGCATGCGGGGACTCCTCGGGAGGTGCTGAGACGGGGGCGGGGCGCTCGTGCCGATCGTGCACCTGGCGACGATCGCGGACGGCCGCTGCTGACGGCCCATCATGATAGTCCCATGGCCGCCGGGTGAGCCACAGGGGGGCCCTGATGCCGGTCTCCGGTCGGGCACGGGACCGGCCCAGGCCGGTCTCGTGCCGGGCCCCGGGAGATCTAGGCCAGGTTCTCCCCGCCGAAGATCTCCGAGACCGAGGTGTCCTCGAAGACGGCATCGATGGCGTCGGAGATGAGCTTGGCCACCGACAGGACCTCCAGCTTGTCGAACCGGCGGTCCTGGGGGATGGGCAGCGTGTTGGTGACCACCACCTTGGTGATCGCCGAGTTCTTGAGGCGGTCCACCGCCGGATCGGACAGGACGGCGTGGGTGGCCATGCACCACACCTCGGCCGCCCCCCGGTCGGCCAGGAGGTCGGCCGCGGCGACGATGGTCCCCGCCGTATCGATCATGTCGTCGATCAGCACGCACTGGCGCCCTTCGACATCACCGACGACGTGCAGCGCCTGGACCTGGTTGGCCTCGCCCCGCAGGCGGCGCTTGTGCACCACGGCCAGGTCGGCGGTCAGGTGCTGGCTGAACCGCTCCGCCACCTTGACCCGCCCGGCGTCCGGGGCCACCACCACCAGGTCCTGGTCGAGTTGGCTCCGCAGGTAGTCGACCATCACCGGGGCCGCCGTCAGATGGTCGACGGGGACGTCGAAGAAACCCTGGATCTGCCCGGAGTGTAGGTCGACGCTGACCACCCGGTCGGCGCCGGCCACCGACAGCATGTCGGCCACCAGCTTGGCGGTGATCGGCTCGCGCCCGGTGGCCTTGCGGTCCTGGCGTGAGTAGCCGTAGTAGGGGCACACCGCGGTGATCCTCTTGGCCGAGGCGCGCTTGGCGGCATCGATCATGATCAGGTGCTCCATCAAGGAGTCGTTGACCGGGCCGGCGTGGGTCTGCACGATGAACACGTCGCTCCCCCGGATCGACGTGCCGAAGCGGCAGTGGATCTCCCCGTTGGCGAATTCGCGCAGATTGGCCTCGCCCAGCTCCACCCCCAGCTGCTGGGCGATCTCCTGGGCCAACTCCGGATGGGACCGTCCCGAAACAAGTTCCAGACGTCGGTGGGGGGTGAACTCCATGCCCGCGAACTTACCGCGCCCCGGCGCCGAGATCCCCGGCCGACGGGCCCACCCTGGCGCCGGACGGCACCTCGGTGCCCTCACCGAGGACGGCGAACGGCCCGACCCGGGCGTCGGCCCCGACCACCGACCGGCGGCACACGCTGGAGGCCACCACGGCGCCCTCCCCGACCGTGGTGTCCACCAACCGGGTGTTCGGACCGATCTCGGCGTGCTCGCCGACCGCACAGGCCCCCTGCAGGATGACACCGGGCAGGAGCACCACGTCGGTGCCCAGCTGCACATCGACGTCGATGTAGGTCGTCTCGGGGTCCCACATGGTGACCCCCCGCCGCATCCACCGCTCGTTGATCCGGTCCCGCAGTTCGGCCTCGGCCACCGCCAGCTGGGCGCGGTCGTTGACGCCGGCGACCTCCATGGTGTCCGCCACCACCACCGAACCGACACGGTGCCCTGCCTCGTAGAGCACGCTGACCACATCGGTCAGGTAGTACTCGCCCTGGGCATTGGCGGGGCTCAACCGGCGCAGCGACGGGGCCAGCACGCTCCGTCGGAAGCAGTACATCGACGTGTTGACCTCGCGCACCTCGCGCTCGGCGTCCGACGCGTCTGCTTCCTCCACCACGCGGGCCACCGAATCGTCCCTGCCCCGCACCACCCGCCCGTAGCCGGTGGGGTCCTCGAGCACCGCGGTCAGCAAGGTGGCGGCGTCGCCGGAGGCATAGTGCTCCTTCACCAACGCGGCCAAACTGGCCGGCCGCAACAGCGGCGTGTCCCCCGGGAGCACCACGACGTCCCCATCGTCGGCGCCCTCGTCGTCGGGGAGCCCGGTCAGCGCCACCGACATGGCGTCCCCCGTCCCCCGCTGCTCGACCTGCTCGACGAACTCGATGGCCATCCCCGGCGGCGCGTGCTCGATCAGCGTCTTGGTGACCCACTCGGCCCGGTGGCCGACCACCACCACCACCCGGGTCACCGGCAGCTGGGCCAATGCGTCGAGGACGTGGAGCACCATCGGCCGGCCGCACAGGCGGTGCAGGGGCTTCGGGCGTGCGGACCGCATCCGGGTGCCCTCCCCCGCGGCCAGCACCACCGCGGAGAGCGGCCGCGAAGGCCTCGTGCCCGGGGACGGCTGGGCACGCGCCCGGCGTCCCTCGTCCCCGGGTGAGCCCTGGGAGTAGGTGCGGATCACCACGACGTGCCTCCGCACACGGCGCTCCCCCCGGGACCGTCTCCTGGATGGTGCGGTGCACGGGTCATGGGCCTATTCTTCCCACGTCGGCGAGGTGAATGCGACCCGGACCCGACACAGCGACCCACGGTCGCTGGAAGACAGCGACCCACCGATACCGACACCGCCCAGCTCCCGTGCCCGCACTCCCCACCTCCATCGACCCGAACTCGGAGGCCTTCCGGGCCAACCATCGCGCCCTCGAAGAAGCCGTGGCGGGGGTCGACGAGCAGCTGGCTCTGGCCAGGGCAGGCGCCGGCGAGCGCTACGTGGCCCGCCATCGGGAACGGGGCAAGCTCCCGGCCCACGAGCGGATCGAGCTGCTCCTCGACCGGGACACCGCCTTCCTCGAGCTCGCCCCCCTGGCGGCATGGGGCACGCAGTTCACCGTCGGGGCGTCGACGATCCTCGGTATCGGCGTGGTCGAGGGGGTCGAGTGCCTCATCTCGGCCAGCGACCCCACCGTGCGGGGCGGTGCCATGAACCCATGGTCCTTCCGCAAGAGCGCCCGCGGCGCGGACATCGCCCTCCAGAACCACCTGCCGGTGATCAACCTGGTGGAGTCGGGCGGTGCCGACCTGCCCTCACAGGCGGAGCTGTTCATCCCCGGGGGCAGGGCCTTCCGGGACCTCACCCGACACTCGGCTGCCGCCCTGCCCACCGTGGCGCTGGTCTTCGGCAACTCGACCGCCGGCGGTGCCTACGTCCCGGGCATGAGCGACTACATCGTGATGATCGAGCAGCGCTCGAAGGTCTTCCTCGGGGGCCCGCCCCTGGTCAAGATGGCCACCGGTGAGGAGTCGACCGACGAGGAGCTGGGCGGGGCGTCCATGCACGCCCGGGTGTCCGGCCTGGCCGATGCCCTGGCGGTCGACGAGGTCGACGCCATCCGGCTGGGGCGCCAGATCGTGAGCCGCCTGAACTGGCGCAAGCGGGGGCCGGGGCCCAGCCAGCCGGCCGACGAGCCGGTCCACGACCCCGACGAGCTCCTGGGCGTGGCCTCGGCCGATCCCAAGGTCCCCTTCGACCCCCGCGAGGTGCTCGCCCGGGTGGTCGACGGCTCGCGGTTCGACGAGTTCAAGCCGCTGTACGGCGCCAGCCTGGTCACCGGGTGGGCATCCATCCACGGCTACCCGATCGGCGTGCTGGCCAACCACCGCGGCGTGCTCTTCTCGGAAGAGGCCCACAAGGCGACCCAGTTCATCCAGTTGGCCAACCAGATCGACGTGCCGCTCCTCTTCCTGCAGAACACCACCGGGTACATGGTCGGCAAGGAGTACGAGCAGGGCGGGATCATCAAGCACGGGGCGATGATGATCAACGCCGTCTCCAACTCCTCGGTCCCCCACCTCACCGTCAACATCGGCGCCTCCTACGGGGCCGGCAACTACGGCATGTGCGGCCGGGCCTACGACCCCCGCTTCCTCTTCGCCTGGCCCAACGCCCGCTCGGCGGTGATGGGGCCGGCCCAGCTGGCCGGCGTGCTCTCCATCGTGGGCCGCCAGTCGGCTGCGGCCAAGGGCATCCCCTTCGACGAGGAGGCGGATGCGGCCATGCGGGAGCTGGTGGAGTCCCAGATCGAGGCGGAGTCGCTCCCGCTCTTCCTCTCCGGTCGGCTCTACGACGACGGCGTCATCGACCCGCGGGACACCCGCACCGTCCTCGGGATGTGCCTCTCGGTCATCGACAACCAACCCACATCCGGCACACGCGGCTACGGCGTGTTCCGGATGTGAGGGCCGACCGATGACCACCCCGAGCCGCACCTTCACCCCCATCCGGACCCTCCTGGTGGCCAACCGCGGCGAGATCGCCCGGCGCATCGTGCGCACGGCCCGCTCCATGGGCGTCACCACCGTGGCGGTCCACTCGGACGCAGACGCCGACAGCCCCCACGTGGCCGAGGCCGACCTGGCCGTCCATCTGCCCGGGGTGTCGCCAGCCGACACCTATCTCCGCATCGACCTGATGCTCGCCGCCGCGGCACGGTCCTCGGCCGACGCCGTCCACCCCGGGTACGGGTTCCTGTCCGAATCGGGCGACTTCGCCAGGGCGGTGGTCGGCGCCGGCCTCACCTGGGTCGGCCCCCCGGCGTCGGCCATCGACGCCATGGGGTCGAAGATCGGGTCGAAGGACCTGATGCGCGAGGCCGGGGTGCCCACCCTTCCCTCGATCACCATCGAGGGGGACCTGCTCCCCGACGAGGGTGCGGTCCACTCGCTGGGCTGGCCGCTGCTGGTCAAGGCCTCGGCCGGCGGGGGCGGGCGCGGCATGCGCATCGTGGACCGCCCCGACCAGCTGGCCGAGGCGGTGGCAGGGGCGCGCCGCGAGGCGGCCTCGGCCTTCGGCGACGGGACCGTCTTCCTCGAGCGGTACGTCACCGATCCGCGGCACATCGAGGTGCAGGTCATCGCCGACGCCCACGGCGACACGGTGGCGCTCTTCGAGCGCGAGTGCAGCATCCAGCGCCGCCACCAGAAGATCATCGAGGAGGCCCCCTCCCCGGTGGTCACGCCTGCGCTGCGGGCCCAACTGGTGGAGGCCGCCGTTGCCGCGGCCCGGGCCGTGCGCTACGTGAATGCCGGCACCGTCGAGTTCGTGCTGGACACCCGGGACGATGGCGCCGTGCCCGGCGAGGACGGAGCGGGACAGCCCTACTTCCTCGAGATGAACACCCGCCTCCAGGTGGAGCACCCGGTGACCGAGGCGGTCACCGGGCTGGACCTGGTGCGCCTGCAGTTGCTCATCGCCGGCGGGGCACCGCTGCCCGAGGAGGTCCACGCTGCAGCATCGGCCGGCCCCAGGGGGCATGCCATCGAGGCCCGCCTGTACGCCGAGGACCCGGCCGACGGATGGCTCCCCTCGACCGGGGCCCTGCGCCGGTTCGAGATCGGTCCGGTGGGTTCCGGAGCCCGGCGGGACACGGACCCCGGGGGGGTCACCACGGTCCGGGTGGACACCGGGGTGGAGTCGGGGGCCGTGGTCAGCCCCCACTACGACCCGATGCTGGCCAAGGTCATCGTCCACGCCCCGACCCGGGCCGAGGCAACCGCCTCGCTGGCCTCGGCACTGGCCCGATCGCGCATCCACGGCGTCACCACCAACCGCGACCTGCTGGTGCGCACCCTCCGCCACCCGGGGTTCGCGGCCGGCGACACCGACACCGGCTTCCTCGACCGCCACGGCCTCGACGACCTGGCCGCCCCGCTGGCCGACGCCGACGCGGTGGCACGCCACGCCGTTGCCGCCGCGCTGGCCGGCCAGGCCGGGCGCCGCCACCGGGCGACGGTGCAGCCGACCATCCCGACGGGCTTCCGCAACAACCCGTCAGCCCCGCAGCAGGTCGGGTACGACACCGGACGCCGCACCCTCTCCGTGGGCTACGCGTTCGACCGCCTTGGTCACGCGGTCACCGGTATCGAGGTCGACGGGGCACCGGTCGCACTCGATGCCACCCAGGTGGACCCGGACGCGGTCACCCTGGTGGCCGACGGCATGGCCCGCCGGTACCTGGTCGACCTGGTCGGTCCGGTGGCATACGTGGACGGACCGGACGGGAGCTCCACCCTGACCGAGCAGGACCGCTACCCGGTGAGCGGCGACCAGGCCGCAGAGGGCTCGGCGCTGGCCCCGATGCCCGGGAGCGTGGTCCGGGTGGCCGTGGCCACCGGCGACGTGGTGGAGGCCGGGCAGGTGCTGGTCGTGCTCGAGGCCATGAAGATGGAGCACGCCGTCCACGCCACCGCCGCCGGCACGGTCACCGAGGTCGACGTGGCCGAGGGCGACCAGGTCGAGACGGGAAGGATCCTGGTCGTGGTGGAGGCAGCCGACCCGACCGAGGACGCAGCCGACGCAGGGAAGCAGGACGCAGAGGTCGGCGCACCATGAGCGACCCGGTGCGCATCGCCAACTGTTCCGGCTTCTATGGCGACCGGCTGTCGGCGGCCCGCGAGATGGTCGAGGGCGGTCCCATCGACTTCCTGACCGGCGACTGGCTGGCCGAGCTGACCATGCTCATCCTGTGGAAGGGTCTCCAGCGCGATGCGTCGAGGGGGTGGGCCCACACCTTCCTCACCCAGATGGAGGAGGTGCTCGGCACCTGTGTCGACCGCGGCATCAAGGTGGTGACCAACGCCGGGGGGCTCAACCCGGCCGGCCTGGCCGACCAGGTCCGGGCCCTCTCCGAGCGGCTGGGGCTGGCGGTGTCGGTGGCCCACGTGGAGGGCGACGACCTCCTCCCCCGCATGGGCGAGCTGTCCGACGCCGGCCACTCCCTGTTCCACCTCGACACCGGCCAGCCGCTCACCGAGGCCTCGGGCGAGGTGGTCTCGGCCAACGCCTACCTCGGCGGCTGGCCCATCGTGGAGGCCCTCGCCGGGGGGGCCCAGGTGGTGATCTGCCCGCGGATCACCGATGCGTCGCTGGTGGTGGGCCCCGCCGCGTGGCACCACGGATGGTCGCCCACCGACTGGGACCGCCTGGCTGGGGCGGTGGTGGCCGGCCACATCATCGAGTGCGGGCCCCAGGTCACCGGCGGCAACTACGCCTTCTTCACCGAGGTGGCCGGACTGGAGCATCCGGGCTTTCCCATCGCCGAGGTGGCCGAGGACGGCTCGTCGGTGATCACCAAGCACCCGGGCACCGGGGGCGAGGTGTCGGTGGGGACGGTGACCGCCCAGCTGCTCTACGAGATCGGCGGCCACCACTACCCCAACACCGACGTGGTGGCCCGCTTCGACACCGTCGCCGTGACCCAGGAGGCACCCGACCGGGTGCGCGTCTCAGGCACACGCGGGCTCCTGGCACCCGCCGAGGTGAAGGTCTGCCTCAACCTGTTGGGCGGGTGGCGGAACTCGATGACCTTCGTCCTCACCGGGCTCGACATCGAGGAGAAGGCCGCACTCACCCTTCGTTCGCTGGAGGAGGCCCTCGGAGGTGCCGACCGGTTCGCCGAGTTCGACGTGCAGCTGATCCGCACCGACAAAGCCGATGCACCGCTGAACGCCGAGGCCACCGCGCAGCTCCGGGTCACGGTCAAGGACGCCGACCGCGAACGGGTGGGACGCGGGTTCTCGAGCGCGGCCACCGGACTGGCGCTTGCCTGCTACCCGGGGCTCCATCTCACCGCACCACCGTCCTCGGGGACCGTCTACGGGGTCTACTGGCCCGCCCTGGTCCCCGCCCACTCCGTGGTCCCCTCGGTGGTCCACGCCGACGGCCGCCGGGTGGAGGTCCCCCACACCGCCTACCTGGCCGCAACGGATCCATCGGTCGTCGACTCGGCTGCTGACGCATCGCTGGCCCCGGGCGCGACCGTCGCCCCCGACATCGTGCGCCCTGCCGGAACCGCTCGCCGGGCCGGCACCGGACCGCTCGCCGCGGCCGGCACGGCCACAGCTGCCATCGCTGCTGGCCCCACCCGGCATCTGCCCCTCGGCACCATCATCGGGGCACGGTCCGGCGACAAGGGTGGCAACGCCAACGTCGGGCTGTGGGCCCGGACCGACGAGGCGTGGGCGTGGCTCGACGCCTTCCTCACCATCGGGGGGTTCCGGGTCCTGATGCCCGAGGCCGACGACCTCGAGGTGCAGCGCCACTCGTTCCCCAACCTGCGAGCGCTCAACTTCGTGGTGGTGGGCCTGCTGGGGGAAGGGGTGGCCTCGTCCACCCGGCCCGATCCGCAGGCCAAGGGCCTGGGCGAGTACCTTCGGAGCAGATCGGTTCCCATCCCCGCCGGGCTCGTGCCCACCAACCCAGAGGAGTAGCGCCATGGACTTCATCGAATCCGACGAGTTGCAGATGCTACGCGAGGCGGTGGGCTCCATCGCCTCCAAGTTCGGGCACGACTACTACGTGGCCAAGGCCCATGCCGACGAGCGCACCGACGAGCTGTGGAACGCGGTGGCCGAGGCGGGCTTCCTGGGCGTCAACGTGCCCGAGGAGTACGGCGGCGGGGGCGGCGGGATCACCGAACTGGCCGCAGTCGGCGAGGAGCTGGCCGCAGCCGGGTGCCCGCTTCTGGTCATCGTGGTGTCCCCGGCCATCTGCGCCACCATCATCGCCAAGTTCGGAACCGAGGCCCAGAAGCAGCGGTGGCTCCCCCTCTTCGCCACCGGCGAGCTCAAGATGGCCTTCGCCATCACCGAGCCCGACGCCGGGTCCAACTCCCACAACCTCTCGCTCACCGCCACCAAGGACGGTGACGTCTACCGGTTGAACGGCTCGAAGTACTACATCTCCGGCGTCGACGAGTGCGAGGCCATCCTGGTGGTGACCAAGTCGGGCGTCGATCCCGACACCGGCCGCGGGCGCCTGTCCCTCTTCGTGGTGGACACCGACACGCCGGGCCTCGACAAGCAGGTGCTGCCGGTGGAGATCACCGCGCCGGAGAAGCAGTTCACTCTGTTCTTCGACAACGTGCAGGTCGATGCCGACCGCATGATCGGCGCCGAGGGCGAAGGCCTGCGCCAGGTCTTCTTCGGCCTCAACCCCGAGCGCATCCTGTCGGCGGCCACCGCCAACGGCATCGGCCGCTACGCCCTGGGCAAGGCGGCCGAGTACGCCCGGACCCGGGAGGTGTGGGGCACCCCCATCGCCCGCCACCAGGGGATCTCCCACCCGTTGGCCAAGTGCAAGATCGAGGTCGAGCTGGCCCGGCTGATGACCGACAAGGCGGCCTGGCTGTGCGACAACGCCGGTGACACCGCGGCCGCCGGCGAGGCCGCCAACATGGCCAAGTACGCGTCGGCCGAGGCCACGCTGGCCGCCCTCGACCAGGCCATCCAGACCCACGGGGGCAACGGCATGTCCACCGAGTACGGCCTGGCCGACCTGTGGGGCATGGCCCGCCTGCTGCGGATCGCCCCGGTCAGCCGCGAGATGATCCTCAACTTCGTGGCCCAGCACTCCCTGGGGCTGCCCAAGTCGTACTGAGCACCCCGTCCGGGGCGCCTCCTCGGCGCCCACCCGCTCGACGGATCCTGCCTCCGTCCCTGCCTCCCGTAGCCCGGGGGACACCGCACCTCGCCACTCTCCGTGGCCGGGAATCAGGTGGTTCATTCCTCAAGTCGGACCGCGAGTCCGCCGTTATGCCTGGTACAGGTGGAATCACGTCTATGAACGCCCGTTCATGGCAAATACTCTGCCACTCAGAGTTATGCACACTGACCAGAAGACCGAATCGACCCCGCGGAGGGTCCGAGGCATCTCCTCGGTGCGCGCCCGTGTCGCCGGACGTGCAGCCGGTCACCGGACCGACCAGGGCGTCTCGCTGATCGAGGTGATGGTGGCCTTCGCGATCCTGATGATCGCGATGATTCCCTTGTCGTACCTATTCGAGAGCTCGGTGATCCAGGCCGGGCAGTCCACCAACCAGCAGACCGGCCTGTCGGTGGCCGACCAGTGGATGGAGACCCTCGGGAACGAGAACCCCCCCACCAACGCTCTGGGCGAAGTGACCGTCAACCACCAGAGTGCCCCGACCGCCCAGGCTGCCAGCACCCAGATCCCGGTGGCGATCAACGGAGTGCTGGCGACCAGCGTCACCACCCTCACCGTGGCCACCACCTCCGCCTTCACCGGCAGCGGATCGATCAAGGTGAATACCGTGGACGGCCTCGAGACGGTCGCCTACACCGGCAAGACCGCCACCACCTTCACAGGCGTAAGCGGTTGGACAAGCGCCCAAGTCAACACCGTGGCGTTCGCGTCGGTCACGCAGGGCTCCACCGCCGTGCCCAACCAGACGGTCGGGGGCACGAACTACTCCCTGCTGGCCGAGTACGAGTGGACCAGCCTGCAGGGCGCCTCGAACGGCGCCCAGCCCAACCTGTGCGCCGCCGGGAGCCCCGCCCTCCTCAAGGTCCGCATCACCGTGTCCTGGGGTCCCAACATCGACGTCAACAACGTCCAGGAGAGCGAGGTCATCAACTACCCGGCCGCAGGGATCCAGTCGCTGGGCTTCCTGGCCTTCCAGGTCTACGGTGACTCGGCCGCCCTCGACTCGCAGGCGAACCCCTGGTCACTCCGGGTCCAGGCCCCTCCGGTCACCTTCACGGAGACCTCTGCGACCACGCAACCCACACTGAGCATCTACCCCGACGCGAACGGGTGCGCCTTCGCCCAGGTCGAACCGGGGACCTACACCGTCGGCATCGCCAACGCCTCGACGGGCCAGCCCTTCGCCAACGACACCTACGGCAGCCCCTCGTTCGTCGAGAACGCGTTGGGTTCCGTGACGAACAACGTGATGTCCCAGCCCACCGCCTACACGGACGCCGGCGTCACGGTGCCCGTCGGGGCCGTCACCCGCCTCTCCGTTGCCTACGATCAGGGCAGCCCGCTCAACGTGTCCTTCTCGTCGGCCACGGCCACCGAGGACGGCGTGACCTGTCCGGGGGTGGGGGTCCTGACCTGCATCGCCACCGGCGAGTCGGGCACCGGTTCCGGCGTGACGGCCGCCGCCGAGCTCAGTGTCTACAACCAGGCCACCGGCGTGTGGACCCAACCGAGCCTGCCGAGCATGACCCGGATCACGTCGGTGGCGTGTGCAACCACCGGCGCCACGACCAACCGGTGCATCGCCGTCGGCTTCGGCTCGTCGGGTGCGGTGATCCTGTCGTCGGGCACGTCCAGCGCGTCCTTCACGGCCGACACGCTTCCCACCGGGGTGACGCTGACCACCCTGTCCAAGGTGGTCTGCCCCTCCTCCACCCAATGCGTGGCCATCGGGACCACATCGACCGGCTACGCCGCCGTCATCTCGGGGGCGATCACGGCCTCCACGGACACGTGGTCCAACAACGCCATCAACCTTCCCAACACCGTTGTCGGACTCAGCCAACTCGTCTGCCCGACCGGGTCCGGCGGATGCATCGCCCTCGGTACGTTGGCCGCGGGCACCCCGACAATCGTCTCGGGTCAGTACGGCACCACTGGATGGACCGCCTCCTCGCCCAACCCGACGAGCCCGCTCGTCACCCTGTCGACCGCCAGCAACCTGGCCTGTCCGACCATCGCGACCGCCACCAACTGCCTCATCACCGGCACCATCGCCTCCGGGCCGGTGGTCGTGGTGGAGGGCAGCGCCCCTGCCGGACTGGCCACCGCCGCGCCGATCTGGACATGGACCAGCGACACCTTCCCTTCGGGGACCACGCCGACCTCGATCAACGGACTGACGTGCCCGTCTGCCACCGAGTGCCTGGTGACCGGGGCCACCGGGGTCACCTCTCCGGTGGTCCTCTACGGTCCGATCACCGCCTCGGCCGCCCTGGCCAAGGACACCCTGCCCGCCTCGCCGGCGGCCATCACCACCATCGGGGCGATGGCCTGCCCGTCGACCGTCGCCTGCGTGCTCCTCGGCACCACCGCATCGGGGCCGGCCATCCTTTCCGGCGCCATCGCCGGGGTGGGGACGGCCGACACCTGGACCGAGGACACCCTGCCGACCCAGCCGACCGGGTACGCGTTGACCACGCTCACGTCGGTCTCCTGCACCACCAACAGCTCGTGCACGATCACCGGCGTGGGCACCAACGCCTCGGGCGTGGCCACCGGGTTCCTCCTGGCCTCCTCGGCCTCGACCACCACGTGGAGCGCCATCGGCCTCCCGACGGCCAACCCTGTCCTCTTCCTCTCGGGCGCCCGATGCACCCAGCCGGGCACCGGGGTCTGCAGCGCGGTGGGGGCCGGACCCGCAGGAGCGGCCGACCTGGTCTCGACCTCCGGACCGACCGGCTCGTGGGCCGACGACACCCCGGCCGGCCTGGGCGGCCTGACCACCCCCGGGATCCCGATCGAGATCAACAACGCCCAACTGGTGCCGAACACGTACCAGACCCTGATCACCGCGGGCTGGACCACCCAGCCCGCCAATCCGCTGCCGCCCCTCTACCCCTTCCCCAGCGGGTACTCGGTGTTCGCCGGTGACTGCCAGTCCGAGGGTCAGAACGGGCTGAACATCGTGCAGGACCCGACCGTGCCGGGCACCACCTCCTCAGTGGTGGTCCCGATGGGCCTGATCGCCGTCCAGGTCCTCCAACTCAACAACCATGTCGGCCAGCCGTACGCCACCACGTCGATGACGCTCACCACCTCGCCCGCAACCTCGCCCTGCACTGCGGCCACCTACACGCTCCAGAACGCCGGGGCCGACGGCCTCAGCCGGACCGAGGTCCCCTTCGGCGCCTACACCCTGACCATCGTCACCGCCGGCGGGACGACGACGGTGACCGGCGTGACCGTCGGCGGGAGCTCGGTCACGGTCGGTGCGTTCACCTATCCGCTCCCCACCCCGATCACCGAGATCGTGAAATGATGCCCGCCCGTCGCCATCGTCCCCGGACCCGCCTGGTCGAACAGTGGCGTCGAGCCCGGAGCCGACGCGACGACAGCGGCCTCACCCTGGTCGAATTGCTGGTGGCCTTCGCCACCATGTTGATCCTCTTCGTCATCGTTGCCAGTGCCGTGACCGCCTACTTGAGCGTAAGCACCAAGGTGATCTCGTCGTATCAGACCCGCGACCAGATCGTTCCGGCCACTCTCGTGATCCAGCGCCTCTTCCGCAGCGAAGTCGAACCCGCACCCTCCCCCACCTCCGCGAGCCAGGTCACCACCGGGTCCGGGACGGCCAACCAGTGCCCGACCCTGAATGCGCCGTGCCCGCCCTTCGTCCTCGGCACGCCGACCGGCACCTCGGTCCAGTTCTACGCCAACCTGGGCACGCTCACCGTCGGGGGTACGGCCTACCCGGGGCCGGCGCTCGTCACCATGACCGCGTCCGCCCCGACCAAGTGCTCGGGCTGCGCCTTCTACACCTCGATCTTCACCGCGACCGAACAACCACCCAACGCCGGCACCTGCCCCACATCGGTCACCTCCACGGCGCACTGCGTCTACGGCACGGTCGCGGCCACCACCTTGGTCTACGTCCCCAGCGTGGTGAACGGCCAGACCAACCTGCTCAATCCGTCAACGCCGATCCTCACCTACAACACCAAGGATCCCTTCGCCGGCACCATTACCAACGGCGCAACCAGCTTCTCCACCTGCGGCGCCCCCACGACCCGGGTCATCAACAGTCTGACCGTGCCCGTCGCCTCCAACTGCCCGGCGGACGACATCCAGAGCGTCCAGGTCGATCTCCAGGTCCTCGTGTCCGGGGTCCGGCCGGAGACCTACCAGGAGGACAGCTTCGTGGTCTATCGCCTGACGTCGACGTCCTTCCTCTACAGCCCCTACCTCGGATAGAGCCCATGCGCACCTCAGCCAGCACCGCCAAGACACTCACCGCACCACGAAACCGGGCCGACCACGGTCAGGCCGCTCTGGTCCTGGTCGTCGCGTTCACCGTCCTGCTCACCATCATTGGCGGCGTGATGGTCAACTCCTTCGTCAACAACGCCCCGATCCTCCAGAAGGCATCGCTGAAGCGGATGGCCTACCGGTCCCTGACGTCGGGGATCAACGCCTATTTGTCAGCCATCAACGCCAATCCGTATCTCGCCTCCTGCAACACCTCCGACGCGTCGTCAAACCTCTGTGCCGGACTCACCTACCAGTCGTGGACCCAGGTGGCCGGCACCAACACGGGCAACGGAGTGATCCCCGAGTACTACATGTTCAACAACCCCCAGGTCGTGCTCAGCAGCTCAAACAAGGCGGTCACCAGCCTCGAGGTCGAGGTAGTCGGAGCAGCGGGCTTCCCGGGCAGCTACATCTACTACTCGTCCGTCGCCCACTTCACCCCGGCCAACGACTACCTCAACAACGTGTGGTGGACGAACTACGAGTCGTCCGACTTCTCGGAGACCCCCCCCAACGCCGCCAACTGCGTCCACTACTGGGTGGCCCAAACCGTGGGCAGCCACTGCGGGCAGGTGTACTGGGTCGCCAACGACAACGTGACCGGGCCCATGTACACCAACGACTCCATCTTCCTCGCCAACGGGGCCACCCTCAGCAACGTGTTCTCCACGTCCTCGACCACAGCCGATCCCCTGTGCCTCAACTACACCTACGGCGGGAGCTGCAACACGACCGCGCCGACCGCACCGCCGAACCCGCCGCCGATCGCCACCGACGGCCACGCCCTCGAGGCCTCACCGATCAGCAACACGGAGCTCAAGCAGACCGCCATCCAGGGCGGGTGCTACTACCAGGGTCCGACCACCATCACCTTCAACGCGGCGGGGACCATGAACGTGGTCAGCCAGCTCAGCCCGGGCTATCCGGCCACCCTGACCCAGAGCCAACCCAGCACCGACACGAGCGTGTGCGCCACCAACGGCGTGTCGGCCTACCCGAAGAACGGGGTGGTCTACGTCGATGCGTCCCCCTCCAGCTGGGTGAACGCTGACAACCCCTTCTACTCGTCCACCAACAGCGGACTGTCCCAGACCGTCAACTGCTCGGGCTGCTACTTCGGCAACTCCGCGCAACCCGCCACCGAAGGGGACGCCTTCGTGAGCGACGCCTGGAGCACCTCCAGCGGGAGCTTCACCGGCAGCTTCTCGGGCGACCTCGACGTGGCCGCCGCGAACAACGTGATCATCCAGGGACCGATCACCTACGAAGACTGCACCGGATCCGGCTGGACGTCCAGTTCGGGCTGGACGGCCGCTCCGGCCACGGCCAGCTGCCCCTACAACAGCGCCACCTCCACCACCCCCAACGACATGCTGGGTCTGATCGCCAACAACTTCATTGAGGTCAACCGGCCGGAGTACAACTCCAACTCAGTCAACGGCAGCAACGCCGGCAAGTTCCTACCCTCCTGCGGCGGCACCACCTGGGTGCCGCCCCTGTGCGACCCGTCGACCTCGACCGGCACCCCCCAGGGAGCGGGACTCACGGTGGACGCCACCGTCCTGGCCCTCAACCAGTCCTTCGTGGTCAACAACTACGGCGACAACGACCCCCCGCCCCAGGCCGAGGGGACCCTCCTCGTCTACGGTTCGATCCAGCAGGACTCCCGCGGTCCGGTCGGTTTGACGGATGGCAACGGCTACCTGAAGGACTACGTCTGGGACGCCCGGCTCGGCCTGGTCAGCCCGCCGTTCTACCTGACCCCCGGTACCGCGTCCTGGAACCTGAACTCATCAGCCGAGAGCTACACCGGGCTGTGCCCCCCGATGCCACCCGCCCAGGCTGCACCGGTACCCCTGGCCTCAGGACAGGACTTCACGTTCGCCACCAGCACCCACAACCCGCCGACGACGAACAACCCGGTGAACACCTCACCCAACAACAACTCGAGCGCCTGGGCCGCCTGCACCACCCCGTGACCCCCGGGTGCGGAGCCGTGCGCGCGTCCCCGCCCTGCCGACCGGAGCCCGCAGATCGCCTGATCCCGCCGCCACCCCGGGGCCGCGCCCGCCCCCGGGGCAGCTAGCCTTCCCCCCTTATGCCTCTGCTGACCCGAGACGATATCCGCAACGTGGCCATCGTGGCCCATGTCGACCACGGCAAGACGACCCTGGTGGACGCCATGCTGTGGCAGTCGGGGGCCTTCCGGGCCAACGAATCGGTCAACGAGCGGGTCATGGACTCGGGTGACCTGGAGCGTGAGAAGGGCATCACCATCCTGGCCAAGAACACCGCCGTCCTCCACAACGGGGTCAAGATCAACATCATCGACACCCCCGGGCACGCCGACTTCGGCGGCGAGGTGGAGCGGGGCCTGACCATGGTCGACGGGGTCCTCCTGCTGGTCGACGCGTCCGAGGGGCCCCTCCCCCAGACCCGCTTCGTGCTGCGCAAGGCGCTGGAGGCCCGCCTGCCGGTGGTGCTGGTGGTCAACAAGGTCGACCGGTCCGACGCCCGCATCGACGAGGTGGTCCACGAGGTGGAGGAGCTCTTCCTCGACCTCGACGCCGACGAGCACCAGATCGACTTCCCCATCCTCTTCTCCAACGCCCGCGCCGGGTGGGCCGCCACCGAGCAGGGCGTGGAGGGGACCGACCTCGAGCCGCTCTTCCAGGCCATCCTCGACCGGATCCCCGCCCCGCACTACGACCCGGACGCACCCCTCCAGGCCATCGTGTCCAATCTCGACGCCTCTCCCTACCTGGGTCGCCTGGCCATCTGCCGGGTCCACAACGGCACCCTGCGCAAGGGCTCGACGGTGGCCTGGTGCAAGCTCGACGGCACCATCGAGCGGACCAAGATCACCGAGCTCTACGTGACCGACGCCCTGGACCGGATCGACACCGCCGAGGCCGGCCCCGGCGAGATCGCCGCCGTGGCCGGCATGGCCGAGATCACCATCGGCGAGACACTGGCCGACCCTGACGATCCCCGTCCGCTTCCGGTCATCACCGTGGACGAGCCCAGTCTGTCGATGACCATCGGGATCAACACCTCGCCCCTGGCCGGTACCGACGGGAGCAAGGTCACCGCCCGCCAGATCCTCAGCCGGCTCGAAGCCGAGCTGGTGGGCAACGTGTCCATCCGGGTCCTCCCGACCGAGCGCCCCGACACCTGGGAGGTCCAGGGCCGGGGCGAGCTCCAGCTGGCGGTGCTGGTGGAGACCATGCGCCGCGAAGGGTTCGAGCTCACCGTGGGCAAGCCGCAGGTGGTCACCCGCGAGGTCGACGGCAAGATCCACGAGCCCATGGAGCGGGTGGCCATCGACGTGCCCGACGACTACCTGGGCGTGGTCACCCAGCTGATGGCCCTACGCAAGGGCCTGCTCATCGAGATGGTCAACCACGGGACCGGCTGGGTGCGCATGGACTACCGGGTACCGGCGCGCGGCCTGGTCGGGTTCCGCACCGAGTTCATGACCGAGACCCGCGGTACCGGCATGCTCCACCACGTCTTCGACGGGTGGGAGCCCTGGCACGGCGAGCTCAAGACCAAGCGCAACGGCTCGATGGTGGCCGACCGGCGGGGGCTCACCACCGGCTACTCGCTGATGAGCCTGCAGGAGCGCGGCATGCTGCTGGTCGGGCCCGGAACCGAGGTCTACGAGGGCATGGTCGTCGGGGAGAACGCCCGGGACGAGGAGATGGACGTCAATCCCACCAAGGAGAAGAAGCAGACCAACATCCGCTCGGCCTCCGCGGACGAGGCGATCCGCCTGACTCCCCCCTTGCTCCTCTCGTTGGAGCAGGCCCTCGAGTTCATCTCCGACGACGAGTGCGTCGAGGTGACCCCCAAGGCCGTCCGCCTGCGCAAGGTCGTCCTCGACCAGGCCACGCGGGGCCGCGTCCGGAGCAGGGCGCGCAAGGCCGGCAACTGAGCCTCGCCCACCCGGGGAGGCACGGGGGACCGTCTCGGCTCCGAGGGGAGGGCTCGAACCTCCAACATCTGGCTCCAAAGGCCAGCGTTCTGCCGATTGAACTACCTCGGAACGGGCGCCGGCTGCTCGACCGGCGACGGCCACAGGCTAGCCCCGCCGTCGGGCTCCACCACCTGTCCGGATCACGGCAGCAGGCCGTGCGTCGTCGCCCCCGCCGTGGCGTTGCCGGCGGGCACCGGGTGCTCCCCGGCCAGCCTGCTACGGCAACGAGGCACGATGCCGATAGGCTCCCGGCCCGATGAGGGTGCTCGTGGTCGAGGACGATCCAGCTGTGAGCGGTGCGCTCAATCGGGCACTCCGGCTCGAGGGCTACGAGGTGACGCTCGCCACCGACGGGCCGCCGGCACTCGAGGAGATCGCCATCCGACCGCCGGACGCGATGATCCTCGACATCGGCCTTCCCACCATCGACGGACTGGACGTGTGCCGTCGACTGCGATCGGCCGGCGATGACACCCCGGTCCTCATGCTGACCGCCCGGGACGCCATCAACGACAGGGTCCAGGGCCTCGATGCCGGCGCCGACGACTACCTGGTGAAGCCGTTCGCCCTGGCCGAGCTGCTGGCCCGGTTGCGGGCCCTGCTCCGCCGTCGACCCGAGGACGCCGGCGACGTCCTCCACTTCGCCGACCTGAGCCTCGACCCGGTCACCCGCGAGGCGCGCCGCGGCGATCGGCAGTTCACGCTGACCCGCATCGAGTTCGACCTCCTCGAGCTCCTGCTCCGCCATCCCCGCCAGGTGCTCACCCGTGAGCTGATCCTCGACCGGGTCTGGGGGTACACCTTCGACTCGGGCACCAACTCCCTGGCCGTCTACGTGGGGTACCTCCGCCGCAAGACCGAGCTCGACGGCGAGGCGCGGCTGATCCACACGGCGCGGGGTGTCGGCTACGTCCTGCGTGAGCCGTGAGCCGTGAGCCGTGCCCTCTGACGGTGGCCGCAAACCGGCGATGACGGGCCGCTCACCGGCGTCGACCGAGAGCCGACCGTGACCTTCCGGGCGCGACTGGTGCTGGCGGCCACCGCCGCCGTCCTGGTGGTGGTGGTCCTCGGGTCGGTTGCCACCTACCTGGTGGCCTACAACTCGCTGGTGGGGTCGATCGACGTGACGTTGGGCCAGACGTCGCGCTATCTCGTCGCCACCAACAGCATCTCCAACAGCTGCGGCACCGCCGGCAACTGCATCCAGGTCGTGTCGTCGAGCGGCCAGACCAACCCTGCCGATCCGTCGGTGCTGCCGGTCACCGACGCGGTCAGGGCGATTGCCGCCAGCCAGGGCGCGAAGGCCGACACCTTCTTCTCGACCACGGTGAACGGCATCGCCGTCCGCGAGAACGTCTCGGCCCTGCCACCGGGATACACCTACCGCGGCAACAACTTCCCCGTGCAGCTGACCAGCGGAGGTGCCCTGCAGGTCACCTCCCCCCTGACCGGCGTCAACGAGGAGCTCCGCCACTTGGCGGTGGCCCTGTGGCTCATCGTGCTGGTCGGGGTGGCCCTGGCCGTGGCGCTCGGGCTCGGCGTAGGGCGGACCGTCCTGCGCCCGCTCAACAGCCTCACCGCCATCGTCGAGGAGCTGGCCGAGACCACCGACGTCTCCCGGCGGCTCGACCCGGGCGGCCCCGACGAGCTGGGCCGTCTGCGCCGGGCCTTCAACCGGCTGCTGGTGGCCCTGGACACCTCGCTGCAGAGCCAGCGCCAACTGGTGCTGGACGCTTCCCACGAGCTGCGCACCCCCCTCACCAGCCTCCGGACCAACATGGAGGTCGCCCGCCGCATGGAGGAGCTGGCCCCCGAGGAGCGCGACGTGCTGATCGGCGACGTGCTGACCCAGCTGGACGAGCTCACCACCCTGGTGGCCGACCTGGCGGAGCTGGCCCGGGGCGAGCAGCCCCGGCTCACCTCCGAGCCGATCCGGCTCGACACGGCGGTGCTCGAAGCGGTCGAGGTGGCCACCACCCACGGTCGCAGCCGCGAGGTGACCTTCGAGGCCCGGGTGTCGCCCACGTGGGTGTCCGGCTCCTCGGCGCGCATCGGGCGCGCCATCGACAACCTGCTGGACAACGCCCTCAAGTGGAGCCCCGACGGGGGGGTGGTCGAGGTCACCTGCGCCGACGGTGTGCTGGTGGTGCGGGATCACGGCCCGGGGGTCGCCGACACCGACATGGAGCACATCTTCGACCGCTTCTACCGGGCGCCCGGAGCCCGTGGCCGGCCCGGATCCGGCCTGGGGCTGGCCATCGTGACCCAGGTGGCCCGGGACGAGGGCGGCAGCGTGAGCGTGCACCATGCGCCCGGGGGCGGGGCCCTGTTCCGGTTCGCCCTGCCGGTGGTTACCGCTCCCCACCCCGCCGGCCGGGAAGACTGAATCGGCCCCACCGTTCGTCCCCGAGTGGGCCGCAGGCGTCCCGGATACAGGGGCCACATGGCGCAAAACGACCTGGTCGACTAGGGTGCCGGTCGACATGGGATCCCTGATCAAGAAGCGCCGTAAGCGCATGCGCAAGAAGAAGCACAAGAAGATGTTGAAGGCCACCCGCTGGCAGCGGAGAGCCGCCGGCAAGTAGTTCCGCCCGCCGAACCACGGGCCCACGGGCCGGCGGTTCGGTCGCGAGAACGCCGTCCCCGACCTCGAGCCGCCTGACGTCTCCCGTCTGCCGACTGACGTCTGCATTCCGCCCTACCCGTGCGGCGGGGTGGTCCTGACGGGCACTAACAGGGACCGTTCGGCTCCGAGGTGCATCCACAGCCCGGCGCCGAGACCCAGCTCCTCGGGAGCACCCTCCACGAACCAGGTGGAACCGCTGCCGGCCAGGCGCGGCTCGACCCCGGCAGCCTCGGCGAGCGCCCGCTTCCACGGCGCGAGCCGGGGCTCGACGACGAGTGCCGCGTTCTCGAGGTCGTTGGCCCGCCCGGCCGGGCTCGGCCCACCGCTCGCCGCAGCCAGCCCGTCCCAGGCCCGGTAGACCGCACCGGTGTCCACGCCGAACGGCGGCAGCAGGAGGGTGAAGCGCCGGGCCTCGAAGGGAAGCGGCGTGAGCTCCTCACCGATGCCCCGCACCATCGCCCGCCCACCGGCCAGGCAGAAGGGGACGTCGGCACCCAGCCCGGCCGCCACGGCCAGATCGGAGCAGCCGGCCCAGCGCAGGATGGCCGCAGCGTCGGCCGACCCCCCGCCGAGGCCCGCGCCGGGAGGGATCCTCTTGGTCAGGTGTACGCGTGCGCTCCGTCCGACCGCATCCAGCGCCCGGACCACCAGATTGGCGGGGCCGGCGGAGAGCGCCGTCGACCGCCACGGGTCCCTCGAGATGGCACCGCCAGATCCGGAGCGCAGGCCGTCGCCGACCCTGCCGGGTCCTACCGACCCCATCCGGTCGAAGATGGTCAGCCCGTCCCCCGGTCCCACCACCAGGGTGTCCGCCAGGTCGAGCGTCACCATCTCGGACTCGAGCAGGTGGTAGCCGTCGGACCGGATACCGGTGACCCGCAGCGACAGCGTGAGCTTCGCCTGCGCCGTGAGCTCGACCGGGGTGCCCGGGCTGAGGTCGACGCCTTCTTCGGCTGTTCCGCCGGTCATCGGCCACCTTCACCAGGGCGCTCCCCCGGCGGTGCTGTCTCCCCCGGCGGTGCCATCTCCCCCGGCTGCCAGGCGGCCAGGCGCTCCCATTCGTCGAGGGCGAGCTCCTCGGCCCGCGCCGTGGGCCGGATGCCCACCGCCTCGAACGCCTCGGGGAGGACCAGGCCGTCGAGCGATCGGCGGAGCATCTTGCGCCGATGGGCGAACCCGCCCCGCACCACCGAGAACAAGCGGTCGTAGGCCGGCGAACCGGGGCCGTTCACGACACCGCCGTCCGCCCCACCTGCGCCGACACCCCCTCCCACGCCGGATGCCCCCGTCCGATCGGGGTTCCGGTCGAGCCGGACCAGCACCGACTCGACCCGCGGCCTCGGGATGAACACCTGCGCCGACACCCGCCCGACCACGGCGGCGGTCGCCCAGTAGGCGACCTTCACCGACACCGCCCCGTAGGCCTCGTCCCCCGCCCGGGCCGCCAGCCGCTCCCCCACCTCGCGCTGGACCATCACCAGCAGGGAGGACACCTGGGGGGCCTCCTCCAGCACCTTGATGACCAGGGGAACGGCCACGTTGTAGGGCAGGTTGGCCACCAATGACCAGGTGGTGCCGGTGCCGAGCAGCCCGGACCAGTCGATGGTGAGCGCATCGGCCTCCACCACCCGGACCCCGAGGGGCTCGACCTGGGAGCGCAGCACCGGCAGCACGTGACGATCGATCTCCACCGCGGTGACCGAGGCGCCGGCCTCGACCAGGGCCAGGGTCAGGGAGCCGAGCCCGGCCCCGATCTCGACCACCCGGCCGCCTTCGGTGATCCCCGCCAGCCGCACGATGCGCCGGACCGTGTTGCCGTCGGCCACGAAGTTCTGGCCGAGCGCCCGGCTGGGCCGGAGGTCGTGGGCAAGGAGCAGCTCGTGAATCTCGGCTCGCCCGTGGGTCACGTGGTCAGTGTGCCACCTTCCTGCCACGGGGGAGGCGCTGCCGTCAGGCTGTCACCAGCTCAGCTGGGCATCGATCACGCCCTGGGACAGGGGCGCGATCTCGGCGAACGTGCTCGTGGCCAGATCGATGGACCGCTCCGTGTCGGCCTCACGATCGTCCACCACACAGGAGATCGACGCACCGTTGGCCGGGTTGGTCACCCGGACCACCGTGCCGAAGGGCAACCACGGGCTGGCGCAGGTTCCCGGCGCGTGGCCGTAGTAGGTGACCACGCCGGTGGTGTCGGTGCCCGCGGCCGCGGTGACCGCCGGCCGGGTGGTCGTGGTCGTCGTAGGTGGCTCGGTGGTCGTCGTGGTCGTCGGCGGTGGCACCGTGGTCGGGACGGGCGCCGCCACCGTGGTGGGGACGGGGGCCGCGGTCGTCGACGTCGTCTGGGCGGTGGCCTGGCCCTGCGGGCCTCCGGACCCCGACGAGGACGTGTGCGCCTCGACCGCCGAGGTCAGCTTCCACGGGGTGGCGGTGCCGCTCGCACGGGCGACTGACCCGGAACCGGCCGCATGGCTGCCTGCGGTCGTCGACGCGGACGCAGCCGAACCGCTCTGGATCAACAGGAGCGGCACGATCAGCACGGCTCCGCACAGGAGGAGCGCGACACCGGGCCGGCTCCCCTTCTTCAGTCTGGTCCTCAGGACTCCACTCTCCTTATGGGACGAAGTCTGCTGGCCTCCAGGGCCGGCTCTTTTCGGAGCGGCCCACGGGCCAGGTCCGGCCCATAGGGGGACGGACGGGGTCGCCTCCTCCAAGTCGACCCGAATGCGCCCGACGCACGCACTACTTCGTCAAAGCAAAACGACCGCTTTGAAGAGCGGCCGCAAGCACGAGGCTAGGGGGTTCGTGCCTGTCGGTCAAACGCGGCACCTGGCCTGGGGAAACGCCGGGCACCCCTTGTGAGCGGAATCACATGGCGGAGGGCACCGGCCTCAGACGACGGACAGAGCCCGGGCGTTGCGCGTCGACGCCTCGGCCAACACCGGAGTCTCAATCACTTTGACCTGGGCAATTGCCGCACCGACCACCGGAACCCTCGATGGTTCATTGAGGGTTCCGCGATGGGGAACCGGGGTGAGGAACGAAGCGTCCGTCTCCACCAGCAGCCGCTCCAAGGGGGCGGAGGGCACCGGCCTCAGAGGGCGAACAGAGCCCGGGCGTTGCGCGTCGACGCCTCGGCCAACACCGGAGTCTCAACTCTTTTGACCTGGGCAATTGCCGCACCGACCACCGGAACCCTCGATGGTTCGTTGAGGGTTCCGCGATGGGGAACCGGGGTGAGGAACGGAGCGTCCGTCTCCACCAGCAGCCGGTCCAGGGGGCAGAGGGCGGCCGCCTCCCGCACCTGGTCGGCGTTCTTGAAGGTCACCACCCCGCTGAACGAGAGGAAGGTCCCGAGGTCGAGGCACCGGCGGGCCTCCTCCGGCCCCCCGGTGAAGCAGTGCACGACGGTGCGGTCGGGAACACCGGCAGCGGCCAGGATGTCGAGGGTGTCGTCCCACGCCTCGCGGGTGTGGATCACCAGGGCGAGCCGATGCCGGTTGGCCAGCTCGATCTGCCGGGCGAACGCCTCCCGCTGGGTGGGACGCGGCGAGTGGTCGTAGTGGTAGTCGAGGCCGCACTCGCCGATGGCCACCACCACCCGCTGCCCGTCGCCGGCCGGCACCGTGCCCAGCTCCGCCCCCAGCAGTGCATCGAGCGAGTCCATCCCGTCGACCGCGTCGTGGGGATGGAGACCCACGGTGGCCCACAGCTCCACCCCTTCGGCCACCGCCACCGAGTCTGGGCGGCGCATGGCCCGCACCAGGTCGACCGCCTCGGCCGAAGATCCGGCACCGGTCCCCACGCAGACCATCCCGGTCACGCCGGCCTCGGCCGCCCGGGCCACGGTCTCGGCCAGCCGGGTGGCGTGGGGGCCCGGGTCGTCTCCGTCGCCGGCCTCGGCGAACTCCTCTTGGAGGTGGCAGTGGGAGTCGAACCACTCGACGACGGCGTCGTGCGCCACGGCCCGCCCCTAACCCCGGCGGCGGGGGAAGAGGGGCGCCCCCTTCTCCACCGGCCGGCCTGCCTCATAGCCGCCCCAGCCGGCCGCTCCGGGGAGCCGCCGATCGGCGGGCGAGCCCTCGAGGCCGATCCGCCGCCAGATCTCCTGCGCGGTGGCCGGCATGGCCGGCACGATCAGGATCGACACGATGCGCAGCACCTCGAGGGCGCTCCCCAGCACTGCGTCCACGGCCGCACCCGGTTCGGCCTTCCACGGCTCGGCGATCTCCAGCTCGGCGTTGGTCTCCCGGATCAGCCTCCAGGTCACCTCCAGGGCCAGGTGGGGCTGGCCCGCGTTCCACGCCTCGGTTGCCTCGGCCAGCACGGTGGCGGCCACCCCGGCCAGGCGACTGGTCGGGTCCGGAGCCGGGCCGGTCCCCCCGCACTTCGAGCCGACCACGGTGGCCACACGCGACAACAGGTTGCCCAGGTTGTTGGCCAGGTCTGCGTTGTACCGGCCGGCGATGCCCTCCGCCGAGAACTCGCCGTCGCTGCCGAACGGGATGTCACGCAACAGGTGGTAGCGCACCGGGTCCACCCCGTACTCGGCGGACAGGTCGGCCGGCGAGATCTGGTTGACGCTCGAGTTGGACATCTTCTCGCCACCCAGCAGCAGCCACCCGTGCACCTGCACGTGGGCGGGGGGGTCGATGCCGGCGGCCATGCACATGGCCGGCCACCAGACGCAGTGGAACCGGATGATCTCCTTGCCGATCAGGTGGTGGACGGCCGGCCACCACGCCTCGAACCGCTCCTCGTCCCTGCCGTAGCCGATGGCCGTGAGGTAGTTGATCAGCGCGTCGTACCAGACGTAGAAGACGTGGCGCTCGTCCCAGGGGACCTGGACCCCCCAGTCGATCGACGTCCGGGTGATGGAGATGTCCCGGAGGCCCCCCTTGATGAAGCTGAGCGCCTCGTTGCGCTTCGACTCGGGGACCACCGCACCCGGATGGGACTCGTACCACTCGAGCAGCGGCTGCTCGAAGGCACTGAGCCGGAAGAAGTAGTTCTCCTCCTCGAGGTGCTCGACGGGTATGCGGTGGATCGGGCACCGGTCGCCGTCGACCAGCTCGTCCTCGGCGTAGTATTGCTCGCAGGGCACGCAGTAGAGGCCGCGGTAGGTGTCCTTGAAGATATGGCCGTTGTCGTTGATCCGGCCCAGGAAGTGCTGGACGGCATCGCGGTGCCTGGGCTCGGTGGTGCGGATGAAGTCGTCGTTGGCGATGTCGAGGTCGGCCCAGGCCTCGGCGAACCGGGGGGCCAGCTGGTCGGTCCACTCGAGGGGGGACAGCCCCTGCTCCTCGGCGGCACGTGCCACCTTCTGGCCGTGCTCGTCGGTGCCGGTCAGGAAGAACACCTCGTCGCCGATGAGCCGGTGCCACCGGGCCAGGGCATCGGCGTTGACCGTCGTGTAGGCGTGCCCCACGTGGGGCGCGTCCTTCACGTAGTAGATCGGCGTGGTGATGTAGTAGCGGGGCACTGCCCGGTAGCGTACCGATCCCACCGGGAGGGGCCGACCACCGGCGAGCGGCGGGACTCAGCGGCCGGCAGCGTCGGCCGGCCGCTCACCAGTTGGCCGCTCACCGGTCGGCTCCCTACCAGTTGGCGACGTGGCAGCCACCCCGGCCGGTGCGCTCGGTGAAGCGCTGGTGGTACTCCTCGGCCGGCCAGAAGGTGCTCGCCGGGGCCACCTCGGTGACGATCGGGCGCTCGAACCGGGCCTGGAACTCGTCCAGCGAGGACAGCGCCGCCTTGCCCTGTGCCTCGTTGCGGGTGAACACCGCCGAGCGGTACTGGGTCCCGCGGTCGGGGCCCTGGCGGTTGGGCGTGGTCGGATCATGATGCCGCCAGAACTCCTCGAGCAGCGTCTCGAACGAGACCCGGCCCGGGTCGAAGGTCACCAGCACCGCCTCGGCATGGCCGGTGCCGCCCGTGCAGACCTGCTCGTAGGTCGGATGGTCGACCTCGCCACCCTCGTACCCGGAGACGGCGTCGACCACACCGGGCACCTCCCGGAAGAACTCCTCCACGCCCCAGAAGCACCCGGCGGCGAACGCCGCCCGGTCCAGCCCCTCGGGCACGTCGTCGGGGGCGATCCCCGGTGCCTGCGTCCTGTCCATCTCACTGCGTCCGAACATCACGCGTCCTCTCTCTGCTGCTCGCATCTGCCTCGGTCCCTCACCGGTTCTGTCACGGCAACGCCGTCCCGCGTTACGTCATTCCTTCCGGCGCGGGGTCCGGAACGTCGGTCGGGGCGCCGGGGACGGCCTGGAGGGCCAGGGCCACTGCGTAGACGCGCTTCCGCGGAACCCCGAAGCCGGCCGCGACGTCGTCGACCGCGCCGCGGGTCCGCTCCCCCGCCGCCAGGCGCTCGGCCAGGGCACCGGCGAGCACCTCGTCACCGACCGCCGGCTCCTCGGACGGCTCGGCCCCGTCGAGCACCAGCACGACCTCCCCACGCAGGGGACGGTCCTCCGCCCACGCCTCCCCCTCGGCGAGGGTGCCCCGCCAGATCTCCTCGTGGAGCTTGGTGAGCTCACGGGCCACCGCCACCCTTCGCTCACCCCCGCACGCCTCGCCCAGGTCGCGCAAGGTCGAGCCGACCCGGCCGGGGGCCTCGAAGAGCACCGTCGTCCGCTGCTCGCGGGCCACCGACGCCACCCGCTCCCGTCGATCCTTGCCGGAGCGGGGCAGGAAGCCCTCGAAACAGAACCGATCGGTGGGCATCCCGCTGGACACGAGGGCGGTGAGAACGGCAGAGGGCCCCGGCACCACCGAGACGGGCAGCCCCGCCTGCGCTGCCGCGGCCACCAGCCGGCTCCCGGGGTCGGAGATGCCGGGCATACCGGCGTCACTGACCACCGCTACGGTGCGCCCGTCGGCCACCGCCCGGAGCACCTCCCCGATCCGCTCGTCCTCGTTGTGCTCGTGCAGCGAGCGGAGCGACGCCCCGGTGATGCCCGCGTGGGTGAGCAGCTTGCGCGAGTGCCGGGTGTCCTCGCAGTAGACGACCTCGGCGTCGCGCAGCACCTGGACCGCCCGTGGCGACAGGTCACCGAGGTTGCCGATGGGCGTCCCGACCAGCACCAGCGCCCCCCGGGCCGGCGGTCCGGACCGGCCGTCGGTCATCCCCGGAGCTCCAGCTGGTCGCCGACCTTCAGTCCCCAGCGCTCGAAGGCACCCGCCTCCGCCTCGATCACCGAGCGGCCGCGCCGACGCGGGATGCCCACCCGCCACGGTCGCAGCCTGGCCACGCCGACGACCACCATCTCCTTGTCGCAGAAGGCCACGTCGATGGGGAATCGCATGCCCATGGTGTGGACCGACCGGGTCCGGGGCAGCACCATCGCCCCCTCGTAGCCGGAGCGACCGAGCAGACCCTTCGACCGTCGGGCCAGGCCATCGGCCACTTCCGCCGTGGCCAGCACGTCCCCGTCCCTGAGGAGCCAGCTCACCGGTCAGCGCCCGTTGGCCGTTGACGAGCGGGAGCGACTAGCATTTCCGAACTGTGTCGAAACGAACCAACAAGCGCAAGCTCCGGGCCAAGAAGAAGGCCAACCACGGCAAGAAGCCGAACTGCGGGCGCGGCTGACCGTCCACGGACGGGCCGGCACGCCGGTCGCCACCCCTTCCCCCGCCGTCGTGGCGCAAGCGGGCACGGTGGCTAGCTCCCCGGGTTCCATGCGCAACCGAGGCGGTTGAGCACCCCCACCAGGGCGGTGGGCCGGTCGGTGATGATCCCGTCGACCCCGAGCCCACAGAGCCGTTCCATCTCCGGCTCCTCCTCGATGGTCCACACGTGGACGGCCACGCCCTGCCGGTGGGCCACATCGACGAACTGCTCGTCGACCAGCGTCACGTCGCCGTAGGTGACCGGAACCTGGAGCGCCACGTGGCGCATGGGCGGTGGCTGCTCCCCGGCCCGGACCGCCTGGTAGAAGGCGGCGGTGGCCGCCGTGCCCGCCGACGTGGGCACCTCGGGGGCGAACGACGAGAAGGCCGCGGTGGCGCTGTCGCTGAACGAGGCGACGATGACGTCGTCGACCCGGCCGAAGCGGTGCAACATCGCCGCCAGCTTCTCCTCGTACGGCTCGACGACCGGTGCGGTCTGCTTGATGTCGAGGTTGAGCACCACCCCGGCGAACTCCTCGAGCACCTCCTCCAACAGGGCGATCCCGAAACGCCGGTCGCCGGGGGCGCGTCCGCGGAACGGGTACCGGTCGGCTGCGAGCCCGGGGGAGACATCGGCGCCGGGCGCCCACCAGTAGGCGTTGTCCAGCCTGCGGAGCTCGGCGGCCGACAGCTCGGCGATCCGCCCGGTGCCCTCGGTGGTCCGGTCGACGGTGGCATCGTGACACACCACCAACTGGCCATCGGACGTGGCGTGCACATCGAGCTCGATGCCGGTGGCCCCGGCGTCGAGGGCCGAGCGGATGGCGTGCGGCGTGGAGGAGGGGCCTTCCCATGCCCCGCCCTGATGGGCGTAGGCGATGACCCGGCGATCCGTCCATGGTGGCGGGTTGACCGAATCGGGAGAAGCGGGCATGGAAGAACGGTAGCCTCTGCCCCGCCATGCTGGACCACGTCTTCACCCAACTCGTCGCCTCCCACCGACATGCCTTCGAGGCTGCCCTGCTGCAGCGACAGGCCGTCGAGGAGCGGTTCCAGGTGGACGTCTTCCTCGGGGACGTGAGCTTCGAGACCTCCTACAGCCTGCCCGGCGAGGAGCGCCCGGCACGGATCCGGGTCGATACCAGCCTGGACTGGCCCACCTGGAGCCAGACCTCCTATCGGAGCTGGGCCATCGGCGAGGAGCCCGAGGAGCTCCCCGAGGTGTTGGTCGAGATCGCCTTCCGGGTACAGGGCCTCGCCGGCGTCCCCGACGTCGGACCACTGCTCGACGTCCTCCCCGAGGAGCTCGAGGTCCTCGGGGACGAGCCGATCCTCCGGAGCGCAACCACCGTCGAGCAGGTGCTCCATGGGGGCCCGGACGGTGTCGACTGCGCCGTCGAGGTCTCCTACGAGGGATCGTGCCAGCTGGACGAGGCCATCCTCGACGACCCGACCAGCCTCGACGACGCCCTGGCCCCGCTCGGTCGGGCGGTGGCCTCAGCGCTGGTGCGGATCGGCGACCTGCCCTTCACCTTCCGCCCCGCCGACGGCCCCAAGGTCTGAGAGCCGCCGGGGCGACCCCCGGCCCGCCTCCGTCAGCCGAACAGGCCGGCCTCCACCGCCAGGGCCCGCAGGTCCGCGTGGGGACGGGCGCCCACGTGGGAGATCACCTCGGCCGCGCACACACCGCCCAGGCGGGCCGAGTCCTCCGGCGAGAGGCCGTTGGTGATCCCGTAGAGGAAACCGGCGGCGAACAGGTCACCGGCACCGGTGGTGTCGACCACCCGTTCGACCGGGGGGGCAGGGACGGCGACCGGTCCGGCGGCCGTCACCACGACGGACCCGGCGGCCCCGCGGGTAAGCACGGCGAGCACCCCGGTCTCGGCCACCGCCTCCACGGCGGCATCGAAGTCCCGGGCGCCGAAGAGCATGATGATCTCCTCCTCGTTGGCGAAGACCAGCTCGAGGTCGCCGGTCAGGAGGTCGAGGAACTCGGCCTTGTGGTGCTCGACGCAGAACGGGTCCGACACGGAGAGGGCCACCGCTGCATTGTTGGCATGGGCCGCCTCGATCGCCTCGCGCATCGCCGCCTTGGCCGGGGGCTGCTCCCACAGGTAACCCTCGAGGTAGACGACCTGGGTCGAGGACAGGTGGCCGGCGTGCAGGTCCACCGGGCCGAAGTCGGAGGCCACGCCGAGGTGGGTGGCCATGGTCCGCTCGGCATCGTCGGTCACCAGCACGAGGCAGTGGCCGGTGACCACCTTGCCGGGGACGGCCCTGGTCGGCGTCGGTTCGAAGGCCACCCCGATCGACCGGATGTCGTGGGTGAAGGCACGTCCCAGCCCGTCGTCGGCCACCCGCCCGAGGAAGGCGGCGCGGCCCCCGAGGGAAGCCACACCGGCAGCCGTGTTGGCCGCCGAGCCGCCCGACGCCTCGGTGGTCGGCCCCATGGTGGCGTAGATGGCCTCGCTGCGGGCGTGGTCGACCAGGGCCATGGTCCCCTTGACCAGGCCGTGACCCGCCAGGTCCTCGTCGGTGGCCGAGGCCAGGACGTCGACCAGGGCGTTGCCGACAGCCACCACGTCGAGCATGGGGCCGTCGTCCTGCTCGGCCGGCGGCGTCCCCCCGGAGCCGCCGGCAGGGGCCCCCGACGCGCCCATCCCCTCCGGGTCGCCGTCCGCGATCCGGCCGTGGTCTCGAGGGGAGTCGGGGGGTTGCGAGCCTGTCTGCACGGCCCGACGGTAGCCTGCCCCACATGAGCGCACCGACAACCGACCTCGACGACACCGCTTCCTACCGCCTGCCCGCTTCGGTGCGGCCCCATGCGTACCGTCTGGTCCTCACCCCTGACCTGCCCGGCGCCACCTTCGATGGTGACGTCGAGATCGACGTCACCATCGAGGAGCCCACCGCATCGATCACCGTCAACGCCGCCGATCTCGAGATCACCTTTGCCGAGCTCAGCTGCGGCAACCCCGATGACGGCTACGCCCTGGCACCCTCCGCCATCGCCCTCGACGCCGACGAGGAGCAAGCGGTCCTCACCTTCGCCGAGCCGCTCGCCGCCGGGCCTGCCACCATCCACCTGGCCTTCACCGGCGTCCTCAACGACAAGCTGCACGGCTTCTACCGCTCCACCTTCGTCGACGGGTCGGGCACGGAGCACACCATCGCCACCACCCAGATGGAGTCCACCGACGCCCGCCGGGCCTTCCCCTGCTTCGACGAGCCCGAGCTGAAGGCCACCTTCGAGGTCACCCTGGTGGTCGACGACGCCCTGGCCGCCTTCTCCAACGGCTCGGTGGTCGAGGAGACGACCGAGCCCGACGGCAGGCGGCGGGTCCGGTTCGCCACCACCATGCCCATGTCGACCTACCTGGTGGCCTTCATCGTGGGCCCGCTGGAGGCCACCGACCCGGTGGACGTGGGCGGAGTCCCCCTGCGCATCGTCCACGTCCCCGGCAAGGCCCACCTCACCCCGTTCGCCGTGGCCGTCGGCACCCACGCCCTCGGCTTCTTCACCGACTACTTCGGGATCCCCTACCCGGGCGACAAGCTCGACCTGGTGGCCATCCCCGACTTCGCCTTCGGCGCCATGGAGAACCTGGGGTGCGTGACGTTCCGTGAGTCGGTGCTGCTGGTCGACCCGGCCCAGGCGTCCCGGGTCGAGCTCGAGCGGGTGGCCGATGTCGTCTGCCACGAAATCGCCCACATGTGGTTCGGCGACCTGGTCACCATGAAGTGGTGGAACGGCATCTGGCTCAACGAGGCCTTCGCCACCTTCATGGAGGTGCTCGCCGTCGACGCCTTCCGCCCGGAGTGGCAGCGGTGGGTGAGCTTCGGGGTCGAGCGCGAGGCGGCCATGGCCGTCGACGGCCTGCACTCCACCCGACCGGTGGAGTTCCCGGTGGGCCGGCCGGAGGAGGCCCAGGGCATGTTCGACGTCCTCACCTATCAGAAGGGCGGCAGCGTCCTGCGCATGCTCGAGCAGTTCCTCGGAGCCGACGTCTTCCGCGAGGGCATCCACGACTACCTCACCACCCACAGCTACGGGAACACCGAGACCTCCGACCTGTGGGACGCCCTCGAGCGCTCCAGCGGCCGTGCCGTGCGGACCATCATGGACACCTGGATCAACCAGGGCGGCTACCCCCTGGTGCGGGTCGACGAGGACGGATCGCTCTCCCAGTCCCCCTTCTCCTACAGCGGCGAGCCCGGTGGCGCCATCGGCTCGCGTTGGCAGGTGCCGGTGCTCACCCGCTCCCTCGGCGACGCCGAACCCGATCCGCGGCCCCTCCTGTTGCGCCGGGAGCACCAGGCCGCCGACGCCGGGGGCGGTGCCGCCGGCCTGGTGGTGAACGCCGGCGGCTCGGGGTACTACCGGGTCTCCTACCCCACGGCCATGGTCCAGCGCCTGGCCGCCCGCATGGTCGACCTCGCCCCCCTCGAGCGGTACAACCTGGTATCGGACACCTGGGCCGCCTCCCTGTCGGGCCAGGCCCCCCTGTCCGACGTGCTGGCGCTGGCCCGGGCCCTGATCGACTCGGCCGAGGGCGACCCCAGCGTCTGGTCGGTGCTCCTGGGCGCCTTGGGCCTCTTCGACCGGGTGATCCCCGACGGCGACCGCCCGGTGCTGGCGGCGGCGGTCCGGGCGCTGCTCGGTCCCCTGGCGCGAGACCTCGGATGGGATCCGCGCCCGGACGACAGCGAGCGCACGCCGTCCCTACGGTCATCGGTGCTGAGGGCCCTGGGCACCATCGGCGACGATGCCGACACGATCGCCGAGGCCGCCCGCCGCTTCGCCGCGCAGGGGACCGTGGCGCTCGACGCCGACACCGAGTCGGCCATCTTGGACATCGTGGCGACCAACGGCGGCGTGTCCGAGTACGAGGCGTTCGTGGCCCGCTACCGTGCCCCGGCGAACCCCCAGGAGGAGAACCGCTACCTCTACGCACTGGCCTCCTTCACCGACCCGGGCCTGGTCGCCCGGACCTTCGACCTGGCCGTCTCCGAGGTCCGCACCCAGAGCGCACCGCTGCTGGTGCTGTCGTTGGTCGCCAACCGGGTCAACGGACCGGTGGCATGGCGGCGGACCACCGAGGAGTGGGACGCACTGGTGGAGAAGTTCCCGGCCAACATCCTCCCCCGCATGCTCGACGGCATCCGGGGCCTGTGCTCCCCTCCCGAACTGGCCGAGCAGGTGACCGCGTTCGTCAGGGCACACCCGTTGCCCGCGGCCGGACGCTCGGTGGACCAGAGCCTCGAACGGCTGGCCGTCAACGTCGCCTTCGGACAGCGGGAGGCCGGGCAGCTGGCCGGCACCCTCACCGGGGCGCTGGGCCTGTCCCGGTAGCGGGGGCGGCCCAGCGGGCCGAGGGCGCCGGCGGGGCCGACGCCGGCTCACCGGTGCAGCCTGCCGATCGGTGGTCCGTCCGGACATCGCCAAGTCTCTAACCTGAGGCCGTGCAGCTCGGCATCGTCTTCGGGACCTTCTTGGTGATCATGGTGGCCGAGCTGCCGGACAAGACGATGATCGCCACCCTCATCATGGGGAGCCGGTACCGGCCGGTGCTGGTGTGGTGGGGCGCAACCATGGCCTTCGCCATCCATGCCGCTCTCGCCGTGGCGGTCGGCCAACTACTGCAGCTGCTCCCCCACCGGTGGATCGAGGCGGTCACCGCGCTGCTCTTCGCCGGCGGTGCGGCCTATCTCTTCTTCGTCCCCGAAGAGAAGGAGGAGGAACAGGGTGTCCAGAAGGCCGAGCGGGCCCGCCCGGGCCTCAGGCCGGTGGTCACCGCCTTCGTGGTCATCTTCGTCGGCGAGTTCGGTGACCTGACCCAGATCCTCACCGCCAACCTGGCGGCCAAGTACCACGCCCCCGCCGCGGTGTTCGTCGGCGCCTTCGCCGGCCTGACCACGGTGGCCGCCATCGGGGCGTTCAGCGGTCGGGCCCTGCTCCGTGTGCTGCCGCTGGCAGTGATCCGGAAGGTGGGCGGCGTGCTGCTGGCCGGGTTCGCGATCTACTCCCTGGTCTCGCTGGTCCGCGGGTGACCCGTGTCCTGCGCTCGGCGATCAGGCCTCTGCCCCGCCCGCCGGCAGTCCCTCGGTGCGACCGCCCGGTATGCCGGGGCCCCCGCCCCGTGGCAGGCTGAACGTATGGATGCCCCGCCCCTTCCCCCGCCGGCGCCGACCCACGAGCGCTGGGAGCGGCGGGAGCAGCTCTTCGGCCTGGCCCGCGCCGCCACCGGATTCATGCCCGACGACGAGGGGGAGGCCCTCTATCTGGCCGCCTTGCGGGCGGGCGCCTCGTTGGAGAACGCGACGTTCGTGGAGATCGGGGCATGGTGCGGCAAGTCGACCGTCTACCTCGGGGCCGCCGCCGAGGAGACCGGGGCGGTGCTGTTCAGCCTCGACCACCATCACGGGTCCGAGGAGAACCAACCGGGCTGGGAGCACCACGACCGCTCGCTGGTCGACCCCTCGACCGGGCGTATCGACACCCTCCCCCACTGGCGCCGGACCATCATCGGTGCCGACCTCGAGTCCACGGTGGTGGGCGTCGTGGGCGACTCGCCGACGGTGAGCTCGCGCTGGACGATCCCGTTGGCCTTCTGCTTCATCGACGGCGGCCACGGAGAGGCGCCGGCCTGGGCCGACTACCGGGGCTGGGCGCGCCACGTGGTCGAGGACGGTTGGCTGGCCATCCACGACGTGTTCCCCGACCCTGCAGACGGCGGGCGGCCGCCCTACGACATCTGGCGCGCCGCGGTCGACTCGGCGGAGTTCGTGGAAGACGGCGAGTGCGGCTCGCTGCGCATCCTGCGGCGCATCTAGGCCCGGCTGCAGATCCCGATGGGCCGCAACGGGTGGGAGCCCGCTGGCCGCGGAGGGCTCAGGTGGCGCCGGGTGATCCGGGCGCCCGGAGAGCCGGCTCCACCGGGGTCTCCGGCGCCGGCTCGGTGAGGTCGAGGTGGCTGGGCAGCCCTTCCCCGCGGAAGAGACCCGAGGCCGGAGTGGTCCGGCTCAGGGCGTCGGCGGCCAGCACCATCGCACCTGCGGTGTAGGACGACCGCTCGAGCGGCGGGTAGCTCGCCTCTTCGGGGTAGACCATGCCCGTCCAGTAGGAGCCGTCCTCGTTGCGGAGGGCCTGGACCCACGAGAGCAGCTCGACTGCGGCGTCGTCCAGGCCCAGGGCGTCCAGGGTCAGGACGCACTCGGCGGTCTCCGCCGCGGTCACCCACTCGCCGGTGGACACGCAGCGCACCCCGCGGCCCTCCAACACGAACGTCGACCACGAGGCCTCGATCCGCCGGTG
>PLHF01000153.1:145595-150689 GCA_003138855.1 Acidimicrobiaceae bacterium
GCACACCGGAGGCTGTGGTAGATCGAGGACGACCCGGTGAGCAGGGCGTACTCCTCGAGGAACCCGGAGGGATCGACCGACCAGCGGATGGAGCCGTCCACACGCTGCCACCGGAGCACGAAGTCGATGCCAGCCTCCACGTTGGGCCACAGCTTCTCGAGGCCTTCGACCTCACCGGTCGAGATGAAGCGATGCCAGGCACCGGTGGCCAGATAGGCGCAGACGTTGGTGTCGAGTCGGGCGTCCTTGATGCCGGTGGTCAGGTAGTAGTTGAACCAGCTGCCGTCGGGGAGCTGGGTGTCGACCAGCCACTGGTAGGCCCGGTCGGCCTCGTCGTCCAGTCCCACGGCGGTCAGGGCCATCGCCGCCTCGACGTGGTTCCACGGATCGCAGTGCCCCCCCGGGAACCACGGGATCATCCCGTCGGGCCGCTGCAGCGCCACGATGGACTGGGCAGTGCCCATCACCTCGCCGGCCGTCATCACGCCCGGTACCTCGGGGATCGACCTCATGCCACTGCCTCCTTCGTTGATGCTGCCTCCGGCGAGCGTGCTGCCTCCAGCGAGCGTGCTGCCTCCTGCGGCGGTGCACCCTCCCCGGTGGGCTTGACCAGGTAGACCACCAGGCTCTTGCCCACCAGGGGGTTGAGCACGCGATCGGCGTAGCGGGTGACCCTGGGCGCCTTCTCGATGTCCCACACCAGAAGGCGGTGGTAGGCGGCGACGGCCGGGTTGCTGTCGTTCTTCGTCCCGACCAGGCACTTGAGCCACCAGTAGGGGGCGTGCAGCCCGTGGGCGTGATGGCGGCCCACCGCCTTGAGCCCGGTCCCCTGCAGGCGGTTGACCAGGGCGCTCCGGCGGTAGATGCGCACATGGCCGCCGGGCACGTTGTGGTACTCGTCGGAGAGGGCCCAGTTGACGAACTCCGGTCCGCAGCGGGGGACGGTGACCGCCATCGATCCCCCCGGCCGCAGGACGCGGGCCAACTCGGCCATGGCCGTCTCGTCCGCGGGAATGTGCTCGAGGACCTCGGAGGCGATCACCCGGTCGAAGGCACCGTCGGCGAAGGGGAGTCTGAGGGCGTCGCCCTGGACCGCCCCCACCCGGGCCGCCTCGCCATCGAACTCGCCGGCCGCCCCCATGGCCTCGAAGGTGTCCCGGACATTGCGGACCTCCTCTGACCCGGCGTCGAAGGCCACCACCTCGGCACCGTGACGGGCGGCCTGGTAGGCGTGGCGACCGAAGCCGCATCCGAGATCGAGCAGGCGGTCGCCCCGTCGGACTCCGAGCTTGGCGTAGTCCACGGTCAGCACGGCGTGGTCTCGGTGGCGGGGTCGGTGGCGGGGTCGCCGGCCGCTGCGGTCGGGCCGGCATCGGCGAGCAGTGCCCGGTACTCGGCGGCGGTGCCCGCTGCGGTCACCTGCCAGGTGAACCGGCCGAGCACCCGCTCGCGGCCGGCCGCCCCGAGGCGTCCGCGCAGCTCGTCGTCGTCGAGCAGCCGGCCGATGGCCATCGCGAGCGCACCGGGGTCGTCCGGGGGAACGAGCAGCCCGGTCACCCCGTCGGTTCCGACCACCTCGGGAAGCGCACCGCCGGTGGTGGCCACCAGGGCCACGCCGCAGGCCATGGCCTCGATGGCCGGCAGCGAGAACCCTTCGTACAGGGAGGGCACCACGGCCACCTGGGCCTGGCCGTAGTTGCGCGCCAGGTCGTCGTCGCTGATGCCCGACACGCACCGCACGATGGGGGCAAGGTCGAGCCGCTCGATGGCCTTGGTCACCCGGCCGTCCGGGCGGGGGTTGCCGATCACCACCAACTCGATGTCCCGCTCCGTGCGCAGCTTGGCCACGGCCTCGAGCAGGGGCACCAGGCCTTTCATGGGCACATCGGACGAGGAGGTCACCATGATCCGGCCGGGCACCGGCGACACCTCGTCCCGGGGCCGGAAGACGGTGTGGTCCACGCCCACCGGCACCACGGTCATGCGCGACGACTCGACGTGCATCTGCTCGGCGATGTCGGCCTTGGACGACTCGGACACGGTGACCACCCGGGGCAGGGTCCGGGCCACCTTGACCTGCATGCGCAGGAAGCCGAACCAGCGGCGCTGGGTCAACTGCTGCCACGGGTTGGTGGCATGGCTGAGCGCCAGCTGGCGGTCCACGGTGATCGGGTGGTGCAGCGTGGTCAGCAACGGCCAGCCGTCCTCGATCATGCCGAGGATCCCGTTGCCCAGGCACTGGTTGTCGTGGACGAGGTCGAAGTCGTCCAGCCGGTCGGCCAGCAGGCGCCGGGCACGGAGGCTGAAGGTCCACGGCTCGGGGAAGCCCGCCGTGCACATGACCCCGAACTCGAGGGCGGCGATCGGCGTGGTGTACGAGTTGCGGAACTCGCGCAAGTGGGGAACCCGGAACGGATCGGGGTCGCGGTAGAGGTCGAGGCTGGGCACCGGGGTGAACCCGACGCCCTCGTCCACCTCGGGCCAGGGCTGGCCGGCGAACACCTCGACCGAGTGGCCCAGGGCCACCAGCTCACGGGTGAGGTGTCGGGTGTAGACCCCCTGGCCGCCGCAGCGGGGGTTGCCCCGGTAGACGAGGAAGGCGATGCGGAGCCCCCCCGGGGCCGGAGGCCGGGGGGCGATGCGCTCGGGCACCGGGGGTGGGGTGGCCGGGCCCTTGACCTTGTGCCGCTTGAGCCCGAAACTAGGCATGGAGAACCGAGACCAGCAGGCACATAGAAGTCAGATACTCCCCCGGCCAGGGCCTTCGGCGCAAACGTGGCCGTATTCGACCTGGCGGGGGCCCATGCCCCGCCTTCCGCCGGGCGTCATCCGGGGACGCCGGGCCTGATGGCCCCGACCGGCAGCATCAGGCGAGCTCGATGGCTTTGACCAGCAGCAACAGGACGGCCACCACCAGGTAGATCCGGAGCAGGTACATGCCGACCAGGCGCCCACGGGACCACGTGGGGCGTTCCAGCAGGTTGAGCGGGGGCATCCGCCAGGTGGCCCGCTTCTCCATCGGGACCACCGGTTGCGGCGGGCGCTTCGAGCGGTTGCGCACCATCACCACCCCGGCCACGACGAACACCGCCACCAGGAGCACGCCCAGCGCCTCGGACAGCAGGGTGACGTTGATCTGGGAGAAGAGGGTGGTCGCCATCAGGACCAGCGACATCAGCAGCAGGATGGCCACGATGAGGCTGGCCAGGACGTTGAGCCAGGGGCGGTTGACCCAGGGGCCCAGCACTTCCTTGTCGTTGCACAGGAGCAGGAGGAAGACCGTGGCACTGGGGAGCAGGACCCCTGCGAGGGCCTGGACCCCGGTGGTGATCACGCCCAGCGGGGCCCCCGGGATGATGACGATCCCCGCCGCCAGCACCACCATGCCGGTGAATGCTCCGTAGAAGAACTTGGCGTCCTTCCAGCTCCGGTGCAGCGAGTGGTGGGCGCCGAACACATCGCCGAACGCGTACGAGGTGGCCAGGGTGACCGAGGCCGCCCCGATGATCGAGGCGTTGAGCAGGATGATGGCGAAGATGTCGCCGGACGCACGTCCCACGTAGTGCTTGAGGCCGGTCGCCACCCCGCCGGCGTTGGTGAAGTGCCCGGCCAGCGACGTCCCGCTGAAGGCGGCAGCCGCCACGGCCATCAGCATGGCCGCGGCGAACACGGTGATCAGCGAGCCGATGACGGTGTCCGCCCGTTCGTAATTGATCCACCGGGGCGTGATCCGCTTGTCCACGATGTTGGACTGCTGGAAGAAGAGCTGCCACGGGGCGACGGTGGTCCCCACGATGGCGATGACCAGGAGAACCGATGTCGAGTTGAACCCGCCCTTCACCCCGGGGACCACCAGGCCGTGGAAGAACGCCCCGGCGGTGGGGTGGCTGAAGACGGCCAGGGGGATCACCAGGAAGTTCACCGCGATGAAGATGAACATGAACCGCTCCCATCGGCGGAAGCTGCCGCTGGCGGTCATGGCGATGAGGCCGAGCGCGGCAAGCGGGACCGAGAGGTACTCGCTGATCCCGAAGTAGTCGAGGGCAAGGCTGACCCCGATGAACTCGGTGGCGATGGTCAGGAAGTTGAGGATGAACAGGTCCCCCACCGAGAAGGCACCCCAGAACTTCCCGAACCGCTCGTTGATCAGCCGGGCGTGGCCCACACCGGTGACGGCGCCCAGGCGCACCACCATCTCCTGGTTGACGACGAGCACGGGAATGAGGAGGGGCAGGGTCCACAGCAGCGTCAGCCCGAAGTTCTGGCCGGCCTGGGCGTAGGTGGCGACACCCCCGGCGTCGTTGTCGCTGACCATGACGATGAGGCCGGGGCCCATGATGGCCAGCAGGGTGAGCAGCCGCGCCGTCCACGAGCGCCGCAGGTCGAGATCGTGCTCGCGGATGGTCCCGAAGGCGCCCTTGATGTCGCCGACGTGGGCGGTGTCGAGGACGGCGGAGTGGGCGCCCTCCTCTCGACCCTCCTCTCGGCCCTCATCGGCCATGGTTCACCTCCTCCTGGTCTTGCGCGGCGACAACTGCTTGCGGGCGATGCGGTGCACGCGGGCGTCGGGCCGGGGACGTCTCGTGTCCATCGGCCCCGATGCCGAGCGTGCGGGTCATCGGTTCGGGTGGTGCGGTGCGAGCGACTTGCGCCCTTGGTCTGGTGGGATCCGGGCCTGTACCCCGGTCGGAGCGTCAGGTCCCTACGGCGCCGGAGCCGACCACGGCACGCCTCGCGGCCCACCGGGAGCGGGCGCAGGGCTGCGTCGCCGTGTGACCGGCCGAGCGCTCGTCAGCCAGTGTCGATGGCAGGGCCGGGTTTTCGCTCTTGGAACATCGGTCAGTCCTCGGGCGCCGTGCGGCCGAAGTCGCGCCGGAACCCGGTCGGGAGAAGCAGCTCGAGCACGTCGTCGACGGTCACCACCCCGAGGATCTCGCGGTGCTCGGGGTCCACGACGGGGACGACGATCAGGTTGAAGTCGGACATGATGCGGACGATGCCGCCCAGGTCCCAGTCGGTGTGGACGTGGACCGGGTCCGCCTCGACCACCGATCCGAGTGACGCCGAGGGATCGACCTGGATGAGCCTGACGGC
>PLHF01000017.1 GCA_003138855.1 Acidimicrobiaceae bacterium
GGAGCAACTGGAGACGACCGAGACCGAGCTGGGAGGCGACGATGTGACGCAGCACGAGGGCTTCAGCTTCTGCGGTGGGTGCAGGCATGCCGTGCTGGATCATCCGGGACGCCACCTGGTCCATGGCCTCCCGGGCCAGGTCCTCAACGAGCCCACGGCGATCGGACTCGGTACGGGCTGTACCACCCCGGCGCAGAATGCCGTCGGCCACGGCAGCGGCGACGAAGGTCTTGATCTCGCTGTCATTCATCGGGCGGCCCACGTAGGAGCATCCGAGTGCTCAGTGTCGTTTACGGACGGCCTGGGTGGTTGCTCCCTGATCTCTGGGATGGAGAGCGGATCTTGCGTCGCTGCCGGACCCGATAGGGAGATGGCCAGTTCGGCCGCGTTGGTCCGTGCCCATTTGGCGAGCGTGGTCTTCGAGTTGGCCCACCCAATGGCGTTCCTGCTGAGGGCAGAGGCGCCCTTGGGATCGTGTGGGACGGGCNNTGCACGATGAACCGGCCGGACGATGAGGCGGCGGTAAGTGAGGGCAGCGAGGTCTTCAGATGGACGATGCCCGCCAGGGTGGGGGAACAGAGCACCACGAGCACCTCGGCCAGGGAGAGAAGCGGCCGGATGCCCCCGGCGAAATGTGGAAGCAGCCTGCCGGCGTCGATGATCACATCCGCATCCAGCGCTGCGAGTGCCTCGGCGACTGCCGGCCAGGCGGCTTCGTTGGCCACCGCTTGGTCGGCACTGGCCAGGCCGTAGAGGACGGGCAGACCCGTGGGCAAGGTGGTGGCGTGCTCCCACACAGCGTCAGACTCCAGTCCACGGCGACCGGCAGCGAGGAGGGACCAAAGACCGGTCGTCGGGGCAACACCGAACCAAGCCGCCAGATCGCCACCGAATGGGTCCGCCTCGACGAGGAGGACACGCTTGTCCTGCGGCCAGGCGGTAGCGAGGGCGGTGGCCGTCGTCGTGACCCCGGGCGCACCTTTGATCGAAGCGACAAGGATGATCACGGGGCGTGACCGGAGGTGAGAGTGATGGCGATCTGGTCTGCCGCGGCATAGCCGGCCACCTCTGGCGCAGTGGTGGCGGGTATCTCAAGTGAGAGGCTCTCCACGTACTGGGTCTGGTTGGCCGGCGGTGGACCCGTGGCCAGCACCGTGGCCGCCGCGACGAGCGAGGTGCCGACGGTCGAGCTGCCAGATGATGCCTGACCGGGCGTGGACACGGCAATCACCTGGACCCGATCGCCGACGACGATCGGTACGGAGGGGATCTGGTCACCTTTCAGTAGGACGCCGACCACCTGTGAGCCGGCAGCGAGGGGTGGCTGGGAGGAGACCATGGCTCGTACCAGCAATTGTCCCTGCGTAGTCGGCACGGCGAGCTGCTGGCCGATCAGCACACTGGCCCCGCTCGCGCTCATGGCCGTGATGTTGTCGTTGGCCGGTAGCGATCCTGTGGCCAGATCTGCCGCTGTGAGCACCGTTCCGGCCGGGAGGTTCCGTGCTGTGATGACTACCGAGATCCGCTTTGCTGACGATTGGAAGACGGTGGCGCCAATGGCGCCGCAGAGCACGACGAGGGCAACACCGAGCCCGATCTGCCATGGACGACGACGGTAGGTACTGGAGGAGAGGCGCAAGCCGGTACGACCGTCAGGGGTCGGCGAGGGACTACTCGGGCGGGGTGGAGCCATTGAGCTGGTCACGGGATCTCCCTCACTTCAGGACGGATTCGATCTGCTCCACCTTCAAGCTGGATGTTCCTTGCGTTCCGATGGCCGCGAGTTGGCCGGTCGAGCCATCGGGGCCTGCCCAGGTCACGTTCCAAGTGACAGCAGCGGTGATCGGGAAGGCGGCGTCGGTTGCCTGACCGTTTGGTGACGGTTGGCCATAGGAACTGATCGCATAGGTGTGCGAGCACTGGGTCGATTGCTCGGAGAAGGCCACGCTGGTGTCATACGGGGTGCCAGGGCCGTAGCAAACGGTGGCCGCTGTTGTGTCGCCAGTGTCCCAGGTCACGTAGTCGGGGGTAGCGGTGGCTGCCACGGTGGTGCACCCACCGGCGTTGCATGCCGTCGCCGCCGTGGTGAACGGATGCCAGATCGCAGCATTGATCGAGAGCCACTCGGGGAAGTTGACGTAGGCGTTGGCCGCAGGGCTGAGCGTCAGCGTTGGACTGGCCAGCTGGAGCTGGCTGGCCGCTTGGGCGGCGACCACCGCCGGGTCGGGCGGTGGTGGGGGTGGTGGCTGGTTGTTCACGATCCAGGTGAGACCAGTGCCCTGCCCCTGCGGGATGCCGACCGCACAGGTGTTGATGTACCAGGCTCCGTTCGGGTTCTCACCGGCGGGCGGTGCACCGCCCGCCGGGTAGGCCACGTAGTTGGGGCAAGTTGGGGCTGTCATACTGCCGCCGCCGCCACCGTTGCTGTCGCTAGTTGTGGTTGCACCAGATCCACCGGTGGTGCCAGTTCCGCCAGAGCCTCCGATCCCGGTGGTGCAGCCGACCGTGTTACCGGAATCAGAGCAGGCGCCGCCGCCATTCCCACCACCAGTTTCACCTGAAGCGACGGCGACTCCCGGGAGGAGAGTAATTGCCCACAGCGTGAACGTCGCTGCAATAGCAACCTTTCCGAGTATCCGGTCCCTCAGCATTTCTTCACCCCGGTGGACTGGCCGGAGGCGATCTTCCACGACCCGGCGACCAGCACGAGGTCCGAGGTCCCTCGTACGCCGCCAGTGCCGGGGTCATTGCCGTCGAGGGTGAGCGGGCCGGGCTGGCCGGAGGCCGTTGTGGTACCGGTATCCGAGGTGCAGAACGCCACGGTGGCGGTGGTCGCGGTCAGGGCGGTGACGGTGGGATTCCCGAGGTTGTAGCTGGTCGGGCCATTCAGCAGCTGCGTCTTGAGCTTGATGAGGAAGATCCCCTCGGACTGGAGTGCCGGGTTCACGTAGTAGTCGGCGAGCTTCGGAAAGAGGTCCGCCGTTGTCTGTCCGGCCACCAGGTCCGCCCGGAGGGGGGCCGGTGGCTCGTCCATGTAGGTGTAGAACTGCTGTTCAGCGGCGACCCAGGCGTTCAGTGCGGCTTGTTGGGTGCTCGCCGTACCGGCGGGGAGGTTTGGGTTCGCGGTACTCGAAGTCGGCAGCGGTTTCGGCTTCGGCGGCGCTGACTGGAGGTTGGAATCCGTCCCAGAGGAACAGGCGGCCAATGTCAACGCGGCAATCACGAGGACTGCCGTTGCGGCAGCCTTCTTGTTCCACCATCGGGAACCGGCGTAACCAGACGCCACCCTTGTCATGGTCTCCCTGCCCGGTGATCCGCTCATGGCCTTCTCTCTTGTACTGGCGGTGCCTCGCTCCGTCGTCCAGGTCGTTGCCAAACGTTGCAATGGAACCCCATTGAAAGAACTGGGTCACGAGACGCAAGATCGAGCAAACTTTCTGAGAGAAGAGTTCGTGCCAGGAACTGTAAGAGCTCCATTGCCGAGTTGTCAGCGACCATTGTCGGACCGCAGTCGGAGCAAGGTCGGACTTTTGTCACATCGGTCTATCGAGAGGTCGTGCACCGTGCCCTGCTACGCGTCTGAGTCCCTCCTCATTGACAGCCGTGATGCCCAATTGGCTGATTTCGACCAAGCCCGCATCACGTAATGCCCCCAGTGTCCGACCAACCACCTCGCGGACCGAGCCGACAGCCGCAGCCAGCTCAGCTTGATGGATGGCATGAGGCTCGCACTTCTCAGAGTCTGAAAGGGTGAGAAGGTGGTGAGCGACGCGCGCCCGTATGGGTTGGAACGCCACTCGGGTGATCTCGGCCAGGACGTCATCGAGAAAATGGGCCAGCTCCTTGGCGGCGGCCCAGCCCACCTCGGGGTGAGCTCGGAGAATCTCGTTGAACCGAGCCTGAGGGAAGCGAAGGATCGTGCTCGCTGTGACCGATTGAAAGGCAACAGGGAACTCCCTACCGGCAGCGGCGCTGATGCCAATGGAATCAGGCCGGCGCAGATAAGACACTGTGAGGTGCCGCCCGATACCGTCGGCGACGAATGCTCGAAGCGTGCCGGCGACGATGATCGAGAGTTGGGGTTCGTAGAGGAGCTTGCCTGCGGGCAGCTCGACGATTCGAACCGATTCGGCCAATTCACAGCGGACCGGACGTGGAAGTACTCCCAGGAAGCTCTGACCGAGCGCGTCTAAATCGTTGTCATTCACCGACCCTCGCCCCTCTAGTAGGAATATGGCGAGAGCGATCATTGCATCTGTAAGCGACTAACCATGTTCACTTAGAAAGTTCTTAACGGATGCTGAGAGCATGACCGGTTCCTTCTGCGCCGTAATTCCATCCGATATGGCCAAGTTTTAGGCTGACCAGCCCCGTCGGATGCGCTGACCTGTCGATTCATCGCCTAGTGCTGCACGACAGGTCCGACCGCATAGAGCGGTGCATCGACTACGGTGGGTGGTAGATGGAATATTAAGGGAGGAAACTAACGTCCCTTTATTGTTGCTGAAATCCCAAGGAACAGAGAAAGAAGAGAATGCCAATGGCCACACCCGCCACGGTCATGCGCACCAGGCTATGACTTCAGACATACGGTGTTCCTGGGTTGGAAAATCTTGTTGGATCACGAGATGGTGAACCAACGCTGCGGGTTACCGCAGCGCTTGCGTGGCTGCTTGAGGACGATCCTGGGAACCGCCGAACTCGGCAGACTGCGCTGAAAAAGCTCTACAACCTTCAGAATCGATAGGCCCCGATCTGCCCCGAATCTTCTGAGGTTCGGTGCTTTCCAGTATTGCACGGAGCCGCATGGCGTCAAGGCGGTCCGAGCCGCCGCTTCACCCGGAAGGGTTTCGCTCCGGTACTCCCGGAGGACTACGTCCACTCCCCTTGACTCCCTGCTTTCCCTCCGAGCCGTTCCGCACCCATGAACCCAGAAGGGAAAGGAGTTGTAGTCATGGCCTACACGATCACCGACATTGCAGAGCTGGTCCGCTACCACCTCGTTCTCTCCGAGCCCAACGAATGCTGAGGGTTGGCTGGCCGGATCGATAGTGAGCTTCCCCCCGCCAGCCGG
>PLHF01000142.1:0-13992 GCA_003138855.1 Acidimicrobiaceae bacterium
CTGCCACCGCACAGCTGCCGCCGCAGTGAGGACAAGCCGCCAGTTTGTTGGGGCTGAACGGCAGACAAGACTCAAGGCCTGAAACGAAGCAGTCGTCTCACCTGATCCACATCCCTGGAAGGGGCCGCTGCCAGCTGCGAGTACATGGACCCCAAGATCATCCGGTCCGACCAGGTGCTCGCGGGCCTGTCGACGGGTCCGGGCAAGGCCGAGCACATCTTCGCCCAGACCGGAAGGCTGCACGTGTTCGCAGGCGGCAACGCCGATGTCGAGATGCTGGAATCCGCCCCGTTCGCCGTCCTGGTGAACCATGACGATGAGGATCGTGGGTACGCCTACACCGTGGCGGCAGAGAAGGCCCCCACCAAGGCCAAGGAGCTGGGCCGGACCGTCATCAGCATGAAGGACGACTGGTCAACGATCTTCTGGATCTCCGAAGTCAGCGAGTCAGCACCGGGCCCGGATGAAGGCGTTGACGACCGCTCCATCCACCTGGTCCCTGGCGGCGGAGAGGTTGATGACGCAGTTGGAGATGACCACGTCCACCGACTTGTCCGGCAGGGGGATGTCCTCGATCGTCCCGAGAGGGAACTCGACGTTCTCGACGCCGGCCCCGGCCTGGCTCCGCCTGGCGAGCTCGGGCACCTCGGGCGCCATGCCGAGGCCGGCCCCGCTCGATGTCGCCCGGCCGCCCCTGGTCAGAGTACGGCGGCTGCGTATCCGTTCATGGCGCCGTTGCCGGCACCAACCCACATGAAGACCACGAGATCCCCCTCGTTGACGCGGCCGGCACGGCGGTCCTCGTCCAGCATGATCAGGGTGCTGGCCGCCGAGGTGTTGCCGTAGTGGTCGACGGTGATCGGTACGCGGTCCGGCGGCAGCCCGAGCATCTCGATCGCCTGACGGACCACGACCCCGTTGGCCTGGTGCAAGTACCAGCGGGCCACGGTGTCGACATCGAAATCGGTCCCGGTCACCGGCTTGATAGTGGTCGGCCAGTCTTCCTGCAGCATTTCGAAGTCTCGTGCCATCAACGGTGGGAAGACCTCGGCCACCTTGACGCCGTCCATCAGGAAGACGTGATCGGCCACGTTGCTGGCCGAGGTGTGATGCAGACAGCCGCCACCGGGGTAGGAGACGAGGCCGATATCGGGGCTGGTCTCATAGCGCACCGACAACAAACCGGTAGGAGCTTGGCTCTGGTCCCGCGACACCGACCGCCATACCGACGCACCGGCTCCGTCCGCGAACATGAGTGGTGCCAACCACCCCAGGCCGCTTTGGTGCTCGTAGTAGTAGTCGTGGACCTCCGGACCGAAGTAGCCCGATGGACAATTGCTTGCCACCACCAGGGCGGTGGCTGGTGCCGTCGAGACAAGCGACCACGCAGCGGTGCGAAACCCCGAGGCCAGCCCGGCGCACCCGAGGTTGTGATGCACGAGATCGGCATCCCGGCGCAACCCGAGCTCGGTCACCAGGAACCGGAAGTGGTCCTCGCAGGCGATGAGGTCGGGCGTGGTGCTCACGTGGATCAGGACATCAACGTCGTCAGCCTCGATCCCAGCGTCGGCGAGGGCGCTCCGGCTGGCTCGCAGGGCCAGATCACCGTCGAACATCCCCCCTTCGGCCCGGGTCCGCTTGCGTGAGCCGCCGAACTCGTAGTCCAACCGGCGTTCATTGATACCGAGATGCTTCACGACCCACTCGGGGTCAAGGGGCCTGCCATCAGGGCGGACCGGATGCAGGTATTCGAGGATCTCCTCGTTGGGGACTCGGCGCTCAGGCAAATAGGACCCGGCTCCTACAAGAGAGACCGAGACCTCGGACGCCAACCTTGGAATCGCAGAACCAGTCATCGAATCACCCCGCAGTCGATCGAGACCACCATCTTCGCCAGCCAAACCTTCAGTGCCTAACATAGGACCTTCCCAGCGGGTCAGCCAGGGGCGAAGGTCCCAAACCGTGCCGCCAGGGCCGGCTGGGAGGGGCGAATCAGCTTTGGTCAGCGACTGCGGCGCAGAAGGCACACCCCGGTTGGTCGGAGCTGCAGCAATCGACAGAGTGGTCGCCAGCGATTCGGTGGGTCGGATCGGACGTCAGCGTCGACGTCGTGTGTTGCTTCTCTGAGAGCGGCGGCGGACGGCAGTTGGGCCTGCCTGGAGGAGACCCTGCAGGCCGCGTTCGACCTCGTGGGCGAGGATGATCCCGGCTGCCTCTCGCGCAATGGGACGAAGGGTATGGAGGGACGTGGCCAGCTCGTCGGTTGAGGCCCATCCGGCGAACCCGGTGGCGGTTCGTCCAGCGAACAGCACGATCAGGTCGTCGACGGCTCGAGCAAGCCGTCGACGAAGCAGATCCGTCGCCTGACCTGTCAGCTCGACGTCGATGCCGGCGTCTTGGAGTTGGAGGGCGAGATCCAGCAGTGCTGGGCTGCGAACCAGCCACGACCCGTCGGGTTCACGCTCGAGATAACGGGACCGCTCGAGTCTGCTTCGCAGCCCTGCGGGTCGGGTTCCGAGGACGTCCGCGAGCTCGTCGTCGTCGATGACCTTCGGCCGGTCGTCGGACCAGGGACCTCGTAAGGTTTCGTCCAAGCCCAGCCAGTCGCCAACCGACATGCCCGGGCTGGCCCGTCTGCCCAGCAGTTGGCGGATGGCACCGAGAGTGAGGCCGCGGTCCTGGAGTTCGGCGATGAGGCGGAGTCGTTCCAGGTGGTGCTCGTGATAGACGGCGGATCGTCCGCGCCGGTCGGGCCTGGGCAGCACGTCGGCGGATTGGTAGAAGCGGATTGTCCGCGCCGGCAGGCCTGACCGGGTGGCCAACTCGGCCAGACCGTACGCGGCGGCCTCGTCGGAAGCGTCCACCGGTCCAGTCAACCACAGTCTGAGCAGCAGTGACAGCAATCACTGTAATAGTACCTTGACAGTGATAACTGTCACAGTCATGATGGACAGATGATCGGGAGACCGCGACTCGAACGGACCGGAGATCGGGACCAACACGGCGTGCGGCGTAATTTCGCCGACCGCGTCGACACCTCGACCTGGCGATCGAACGTTGACCCGGTTCGATGTCATCGGCTACCGGTGCTGGGGGACCCCCAGAGTGCTCCAGCAGTGGGAGCACCATGAAGGCCAGCGAGTTCCGCGCCCGTACGGTCCGCATCCACGGCCACGACGTCAGCTACCGCATGGCCGGCGAGGGGCCGACGGTACTGCTGGTGCACGGGATCGCCGGCAGTTCGACGACCTGGCGGGCGGTGATGCCGGCCCTGGCCGAGCACTACACGGTGATCGCTCCGGACCTGCTCGGCCACGGGCAGTCGGCCAAGCCCCGTGGCGACTACTCGCTGGGCGCCTACGCCAGCGGCATCCGGGACCTCCTGACCGTGCTGGACAAGGAGCGGGTCACCCTGGTGGGCCATTCGCTGGGCGGTGGCGTGGCCATGCAGTTCGCCTACCAGTTCCCCGAGTGGGCCGAGCGGCTGGTGCTGGTGGCNNCCCGGCGCCGAGTACGTGCTCCCGCTGCTGCTCCACCCGAGGATCCGGGAGGCTGCCGAGTGGCCCGGTGGCGTGGCCAAGCGGGTGGGCTGGCGCCCGAGCATCAACCTGACCGAGGTGTGGCGCAGCTATACGACCCTGACCGACCGGCACGGCCAGATGGCCTTCGTCAACACCGTGCGCTCGGTGATCGACATCGCCGGCCAGCGGGTGAGCGCACATGATCGGCTGTACCTGGCTGCGGCGGTTCCGACCCTCATCGTCTGGGGCGACCGCGACCGGATCATCCCGGTGGAACATGCCTACCGTGCCGCCGAGGCCATCCCCGGTGCCCGGCTCGAGGTCCTCAAGGGCGCCGGGCACTTCCTGCCGTGGCGGAATGCCGACCGGTTCCTCGCTGTGCTCGAGGACTTCCTCAAGTCGACCACGCCGGCCAACGTGCCCGACGATCAGTGGCGGAAGCTCCTGACCAGCGCGCCACCCGACGACGAGTTGGAATAGCGGCATACCGCAGCCCCTCGAAGGAATCAGATCGATACCAAGGAGTTGCTCGCTCTGCTGCCCAAGGTGCGCGCCGATACGACTCCATCTCGCCCGAGGTTGTGTCCACTCTTTGCCCGAGGTGGCCCGCGTCGAAGGGACACTATGCCGTGTGTCGGTTCATCAGCGGACTCCGGCTCGGAGCGTCGTCTGCGGACTGACCAGGGCTAAGGGCGCCCTGCCGATCGGCGATCGAGGGCACCTCTCGAGGACCAGAACGTGCCGAAGGCTCTGTTTCGCTCCCGTCCACCCGGACACCATTGCTGTAGCCACAGGTTGGCGAATCGAGGGCCTAGAGAAGGAGGGCTTGATGCCCGGTACAGAGACAGGATCCGATGACGTTGAACGCATCATCGAAACGCTCCAGGGGGCAGAGACCTCGGCGCTCGAGGCGGTGCGGAAGTTCCTTGACACCGTCAACGGCGTCTTTCCTGACGTGAGTTCGGACGATGGCCCACGCAAGAAGATCATCGATTCGGCGTTCAAGATGNNCAGAGCAGCTTGCCGGCACGTGGAGCGAACTCGCCCAAAGGATTGTGAAGGTGAGTCAGAGCGCGGTGGGCGAAGCCGACAAGGAAGGCTGAACGTCCAAGTTTGAGTTGGCGGGTACATCCTGTCTCTGCATGTTTTCAACGGTCGAGTTCGAGACTCGATGCAACCCCACCACAGCTGCATGTGTCCATCCAGGCGACTCCACCAGAATCAGGGCAGGCGAGAGGCCCTGCGAAACCCAGGCCGATTCACTTGGACCAGCCTCAGCCTGCTCAGCATCCGGTAGATCTGTGGACAGAGGGTGGTCAAGCCCTCGGTCCTCTCCGAGTGCGTCTCGCAGACGTACCGACGCGCTGATGGTGAGGGTGTCATACCCCCACCATCAGCGCGTCGATCAGATTGGCTGGCTACGACGTGGAAGCCAGCTTCGCCGGAGGCGTCGAAGTTCTTCCTGTGTACTTGACCACCGGACCCGATCCCACATTGGTCGTCTCTACTGGCGAAACCGCAATGCCACCGATCCAGCTGCCGCTTGGCGTCACCGCCGGCGGGGCGGTGGTGCTGAGCTTCACGACCTCGAGTCCCTGGAAGCCGTAGTGCACACTGCTCGAATACGACAGCGGCACGAAGCCGGGTGTAACGAACTTCTTGCCGGATCCTTCGATGGCACTGATGAGCGCGGCCCGAGTCAGGTTCTTCCCGGCGGCCTGCAGGGCCTGGACGAAGGTCAAGCCCAGCGCAATGCCGTACTGGGTGTTGCCGTCCAACCCTGACTTGGCGTAGAGGCTCGGCGCGTAGTCGGTCAGCAGTTTCGTCTCGACCTTGACCCACGGATTGGTCACGTCGGACTCTGGCGCGAAGTACGAATCGGTGATGACCCCGTTCAACAGACCTGCTGTTGCCTTGGCCTGTGCCGCAGTGCCTCCGCCCTTCTGCGTGAACGACGAAAGCAGCGGTCCGACGGTCGGGGCGTCAGCTCCGACATTGGAAATGACGTACTGGGGTTGATAACCAATGGCTGCGGCTGGGAGCATCGCCAGCGCTGTCGCCGCTGGGATCGTGGCCATCGCAACCACCTGCGCTCCGGCCGCCTTCAACGCCGCCACCTGATTGGACAGAGGACCAGCCAACGTAGAGGCGTCATAGGTTTGGCGTGACACCACCGACGCCGAAGGGATCTCCATGTCCATTCCCTTGATGAAGTCTTGGCCGAACTCGTCACCTTGGGACAGATAGCCGACCTTCTCTCCAGCGAAGTGAGCCTTGATGTAGGCGCCGAGGACCTTGCCCTCCACGGTGTACGGCGGCTGCCATCCGAAGCTTTCGGGGAACTTCGGATTGCTCCAACAGTTGCAGCCGGACTCAACGAAGAGCTGGGGCACCTTCTGTGAGTTCAAGAACCCTTGCACCGCAGCCTGCGTGGGGGTTCCAAGCGATCCGACAGTGGCGAAGACGTTGTCTTGGAGGACCAGCTTGCGGGTCAGCGTTGCAGTGTTCGCCGGATTGTACCCATCGTCGAGATAGTTGTAGCTGATCTTGCGCCCATCGACCCCACCGTGGGCATCGACCCACCCGAACACTGCATTCATTGCTGGCGCAATCTCGTCGTATCCCGGGGCAGCTGGCCCGGTGAGCGGGACGGTCGCCCCGATGGAGATCCCAGTGGAGGTCACCCCCGGAGCTGACGAACCTGAGGCACCCGCTGAGGGTGACAGAACGACTGTCGCCAGCGTGACGCCCATGGCACTTGCCACGAGGACGCGTGTCCACCTGCCGATGGCAGTGTGATTGCTATGTCTCATTGCTGCTCCTTTTCTCATTGTGTAATTCTTCTTTTCCTGATGTAATACTTCGCCCATCGCTAGCCCTCATCTCATCGGAACATGGGGGCTCTGGCCGCCCGGGAGTTCTGACACTGGGGGAATGACGGCGCCTGGGCGGGACATGGAACCCGAGATATGCCGCCACGTCCACCGCAGGCCTCCTTGGATACCCGTAGGGGCCGCGATCATGACCACGATCAAGACGGCGCCGAAAATAATGGTAGCGAGGTAGGCACTTGCCCCGCTCCCGAGGTTGAAATAGCCGGAGAGCGAAGTCGACCACTGCGGGAGGTACACCAAGAGGACCGCCCCCCACAGCATGCCCATGAGACTGCCTGTCCCCCCGAGTACCATGGCGGCCAACAGCTGAATGGAAAGGGTCAAAGGAAACTCCCCGGTATTGACCACCCCGGTGGACAGTCCGAGGAATCCGCCGGCCAGCCCGGCGCAGCCCGCACTGATCACGAATGCCAGCACCTTTGTTCGAGCAACATGAATCCCGGTCAGGGACGCTGCAATCTCGTCGTCGCGCACCGCTCGAAATGAGCGTCCGAACCGACTTTGAATGAGGTTGGCCAACAGCACCAGGGTGATCAGCGCGCCGATGATTTGGATCCAAGCCAGCCACTCTTCGGGGTTTATGTTCCCCGGAGCGTTCGGCACTGTCGTGGTCAGCCCCTGGTCGCCACCGAAAGTGGTACTCCATTTGTCGGCAATCGGGGGAAGGGCCAACGCGAAGAGCAGGGTCATCCCCGCCAGATACGGGCCTTTCAATCGAGTAGCGGGTATGCCGATCAAGAGACCCATCACAGCTGCCGCGCCGATGGCGGCCAGCAGTTCGACGATGAAGTTCAGCTGCGTGTGGGTCATCAGAAGGGCCATGGTGTACGCCCCGACGGCCATGAAAGCCCCATTACCAAGCGAGATCTGCCCGTTCATCCCGGTAAGCAGACTCAGGCCAGCCAGGGCAATGACGTACAACGCAATCTCGCCGACCTCGTAATCGTTGTACGGGCTGAGCAAGGAAGTAAGGAGATACAAGATCCCGACCCCGCAGAGCGCGAAGATCAGGTGGCGCAGCAATGGTTGGGTTGGTAGTCGCAGACGCCACAACCACGAGATGTTGTCCAGCGCGTGATCTGCGGGACCTGGCTGGGTCATCTCACACCCTCCGAGCCGGGGGTCTGGCGAAGATCCCCTCCGGCCGAGCCATGAGGGCGACCATGAGCAGTACCAAGGCACCCAACGGCTGGAGCCCCGAACCCAGATAGCCCCCGACATACGAGATACAAAGCCCGGTGATCACTCCCCCGATCAGCGCCCCAACCGGACTTTCGAGACCCCCGATCACCGCTGCCGTAAATGCATAGACCAGGACGAGGTCCATGTAATACGGGCTGAAAGAGCTTGTCGGTGCAACGAGGAGACCAGCCAACGACCCGGCCACACCCGCTAGGGCCCAACCGAGGGTGAGGAGCATCCCGACACGCACACCGAGCAGCCTCGAGATCTCCCCGGCAAAGGCCGACGCGCGCATCCGAAGACCGAGCGTGGTTGCCCGGAAGAGCACGAGGATAGCGATCATGAGAACGAGGACTGCCACGACGATGAAAACGTCGAAGTGTGAAAACGCAATCTTGGAATGACCGATGGTGATCCCACTTTGGGAGTACGCAGCGGGAAATCCGCGGCTTGCATTGCCATAGATGGCCCCGGCCATGCCCTCCAGCACGACCAGTAACCCAATGGTCACTACGACCGGATTGAGTTCGGACTTGCCCTTCAGCGGACGAATCAGGACCCGCTCGACGAGCGCGCCAAAGACGAAACCGATTGCCAGCGCCGCCACGAAGGCCCACCAATAACCGAGGTCTTGAGCTAGGAGACTCGAGGCGAGAAACGTCGTCATCATGGCCATTGCCCCTTGGGCAAAGTTGATGATCTTGGTCGCTCGAAAGATCAGCACGAGTGCCAAGGCCAGGGCAGCAAAGATCATTCCGTTGGAGACGCCATCGAGAGTGACATTGATGAAGAGGCCCATGCTGACGACCTAGAACCCCAGGTAGTGATGTCGCAAGCCACTGTCGGCAGCCACTGCGGCAGCAGTGTCGGAAACCACCACTTCGCCAAGATTGAGCACCACGGCGTCCACAGAGACCGACAGCGCGCTGCGCGCGTTCTGCTCCACAAGTACGACGGTCAGATCCGTTCCGTCTGTGTGGTTTCGAAGCAGTTCCATGAGTTGTGCGGTCACGAGCGGCGCCAACCCAAGCGATGGCTCATCGAGCAGGAGCAACTTTGGTCGCGAGATAAACGCCCGGCCGATGACCAACATCTGGCGCTCTCCACCTGAGAGCGTCGAGGCGTGACGCCGACTGAAGCCACTGAGCCGGGGGAAGAGCTCGAATATTGCCTCGATTGCCCCCTGGCGCTCATGGCGTCCCAGGCACCAGAGAGTGGCCAGTCGGAGGTTGTCCTCCACGGTCAGCTCCTCGATGATGCCGCGACCTTCAGGGACATGGGCGACGCCCCGTCGCGCAATAGTTTCCACCGTCCTCCCGATTAGTTCCTCTCCCCGGAAGCGGATGGAACCCGAGCGAGGCTTTACCAACCCCGAGATGGAACGAAGCAGGGTGGTCTTCCCCGCACCGTTGGCACCGAGAATCGCCGTGATCGCACCGGGCTGTGCGGTGATCGTCACCGAGTTGAGTGCATTCACCGCTCCATAGGAGACGCTGAGGTCTTGGATCTCAAGCATCGTCGAATCCCTGCAGGTGACCGGACGACTCGTGGACTTCGTTACCCAAATAGGCCGTAGCCACTTCCGGGTTTGATCGGATGGAATCGGGAGTTCCGTCAGCGATCACCTGACCGAAATTCAGAACGATCAGACGGTCGCAGACCGACATGACCAGATCCATGTGATGTTCAACGAGGAGGACGCCCATCCGAGGACTGAGGCCTCGAATCATTGCAGCGAGATCATCCATCTCGACGTTCGACAACCCACTGGCCGGCTCGTCGAGCAAGAGCAGGCTCGGTTCTGCGATGAGAGCCCGTGCGAGTGCGGCGCGCTTTTGAATGGCGTAGGGCAGCGCGGCGGGGAGATACCGGGCGTAGGCGCTAATGCCGAAGTCATCGAGCAATATGCGTGCCCGCATCGCTACCCGATGCTCCTCTCTACTGGAGCGCCACAAACCGAGGAACGCGGACCCGATGTCACAGCGAAGGCCGGCCTGAGCGCCAGACATCACATTTTCGAGGACCGTCAGCCCAGCGAAGAGTCCAACACCTTGGAGGGTCCGAGCGATCCCGAGCTTGGTCAGATCGTGGGGATGGTGGTGCTCGAGCAGCGAAGATCCGCCGTAACTGACTTGACCCGAATCTGCTCGCACGAATCCGCAGATGATGTTGAACAGGGTCGTCTTGCCCGCGCCATTGGGTCCGATCACCCCGACGATCTCTCCTTGGAGGGCAGTCATTGAGACTTGATCGAGGGCGAGAAGGCCCCCGAATCCGACACTCAGCCCCTCGACGAGGAGTGTCTTGCCCTCACCCTTGGTGAAGGCGGGCGGCTCAATCATGGCGGCGGTCATCTACGTCTCGATGCCCGATAGGATCTCACGGCACGAGAACGAGCGATGTCCGGCGGGATTCCCAACTGGTCCCCTTGCACCGAAAGAGTCACTACCGACGAGGCCAAACACGTGCACTGGCATTGCTCGACGAGTGAGCTCGTGACATGGACTCGTGCTGAATCACGAGGCCGCTGGTGAGCGTCTCGAAGGTGAACCCGCGAGTGGTGCTCAGAACAGCCATTGCTCCCATCTCCCCCAGGGGTATGACGATTCAACCAGCCGCGAATCGCCTGCTCGCGCTGTCCCTGCCCCTCGGACTATGCGCCGGCGCTGCAGGGCATGGTACCTCCAGATGGAGGGAATCTCAGGATTACCATTGACGAAATCCGTCCATTCGGGCGTACCGGGCAATACACGGGAGTGCTCTCATGAGTAGCGGAATCTCTTGACAAGGCGATCGGAGCTGCGGGCTCCAACGGCAACTGGACGGCATCGAACAAGGACAGGCGACCATGGACCCTCTGTACGCGGTGCTCGCGGCACCGCGACGCCACGGCCGCCGCAACAGCAGGGCCCTCGGTCCGTCCAGCCGGGGTTTGCTCGAGATGATCCCAAATGTCCACACTGGCGCCGTGTCACCGTTCGCCATGGCAGACTTTGCAGCAGCAACATCGAACAAGAGGTGGAGGAAGTGAATCGGATCTCATGACTCGATTCGATCGCCCGGGACCCGCGACTCAGCCCGCTGCCGAGCCGTGGTCCATCCTCGATGACGAAAGCGCATCCCTCCTCGGCTTGCTCGATCCCACCGAGGCATTCCGGGTGGTCGCCGCTGGCGTACCGGCGGCCACCGGCCTCGAAGTTGCTTGGATCGGGGTATCCCAAGAGGGCTCCGGAATGGCCCTTCACTACTTCCAACGCACGCGAGCATCCGAGCCTGACGGAATGGTCGTGCCGACGGGCTACGGCCTTGGAGGTCAGGTTCTCGCGTCGGGCGAGCCTCGCTTCGTTCCCAACTATGTCCGGTCGCGCGAGATCACGCATCAATTCGACCCCGAAGTCGAAGCCGAAGGCCTGCAGGGCATGCTCGCCGTTCCGATCAAGTTTGCCGGCCGAACTCTTGGTGTCCTCTTTGGCTCGAATCGGTCCCCCACCGCTTTCGGGAGCAAGGCGATAGACGCGATGCAATTGGAAGCCAAGCGAGCCGCGACTGCAGCGGCAGTTGCGGAGCGGGCTCGCCGTGCCGCCGAGGTCGCCGTCCTCGAGGAGCGCCATCGTCTCGCTCTCGACCTTCATGACTCGGTCGGCGCCATGCTGTTCGCCATCACCGCCGGAGTACGTTCCATCGGGGAGGATTTGGAAGCCCTCCCTGAACTGCGTCGGCGACTTGACACCATCGAGGGGCAAGCCATTGAAGCCGCCCAGACCTTGCGGCAGTCGCTGACGGCCCTGTCGAGCTCACCGGAGGAAGTCGCTCTGGCGGTGGCGCTGCGAGCCGATGTCAGGGCATTCGAGGATCGCTCTAGTTGCCCGGCGCGCGTGATCATCCTCACCGATCTCCCCCCGCTGCAGCCAATCCTGGCGCGAGCCTTGATCGACAGTGTTCGAGAGGCCCTCCTCAACATCGGGAAACATGCGAACGCCCGATCGGTCGTCCTCACCGCGGCCGCGACGCAAGGCGGCATCACCGTTGCCGTCGCCGACGATGGCGATGGCTTGGCGCCCGCCTGCGACGAGAGATCCGGGCTCGGCCTTCGAGCTGCATCTGACCGTCTTGGGCGGCTCGGTGGCCGGCTCAACGTCACCGAAAACGAAGAAGGAGGGGTGACATTTCGTGCTTGGGTCCCCTGCTGACGAGGAGGCTCCGCTCCGCCTGCTCGTCGTCGACGATCACCCCATCGTCAGGGATGGCGTCGCGATGCTCGTTCACCGGACGCCCTGGGTCGAGGTTGTCGGCTACGCGCGCAAGGGCCGTGAGGCACTCGACTGTGCCAGCGAGCTTGAACCTGACGTGGTGTTGCTCGATTTGCGTCTTCCGGACATGCTCGGCCCTGAGATCGTGAGAGGCATCCATGCCCGTGCCCCCAAGGCAATTCTTGTAATCTTCACCGCGTTTGCTGACCACGCTGCCATATCCGCTGCACGCAGCGCCGGCGCAAGTGCTCTGCTTCTCAAGGACGCCTCCGGCGCCGAGATGCTCGAACTTCTCGGCCGTATTCGAGCTGGAGAGGAACTCTCGTGGTCGGATGACCCGGCCGAAGTCGAACGCCGGCGGTCGAGCGCTCTCGCTCAGCTCGGGCTCACCAGACGCGAGTACGATGTGTTGCGTCGGGTGGCCCTTGGCGAGACGAATCCCGAAATCGCAGAAGCCATGAACCTCTCGCGCAACACCGTGAAGTCCTACTTGCAGAGCACTTTTTCAAAACTGGGCACGCGAAATCGCGTCGAAGCCTTGGCCAGGGCCGGTGAGCTCAACCTTCTTTGAAGTCGAATTGGCCGCCCGTGGGTGCCGCGAGGGGGTCCCCGTGAATCGTGACTCGTCGCAACCATCCTGGTCAACGGCAGTGGAGCCAGAAGGTCGCTGGACCACTCGAGACGATGTGGGACACGCTGGAACCCAAATGCTGGCTCGCGTGTCGGCCCTCCGATCGTCGGTGGGGCCCTCTTGAGATGACATGGGGAAGATCATGCGTCGGGCGCGGTGCAGCCCGTAGCGGACGGCACCCAGCCCCAGAGGCACTACCAGAGCCCGCGAAGAACGACGTCCACTCTGCCAGTGACCGGGATCGCCGCAGCGGGTACGGGTACGTCGAGGGCGCTCCGAATGGCTCGATGGTCGAGGAGCCCGTCGACACTCGGTGGCAGGAAGCGAGTCCGCTGAGCGTAGCTGTGCTTGTCCGTCCATCCAGCCGGGTCTCCGTGGTGGTAGCGCAACGGTGCATAGATGTGAAGGTGCCTTCGGGCTCGCGTGAGCGCCACATAGAAGAGGCGCCGTTCCTCATCCACGCTCTGGTCGTTGCCCGTGGCCATGTCAGAAGGAAAAGCCCCATCTGCTGCATGGATCACATGAACGACTCCCCACTCCCCGCCCTTGGCCGAGTGCACCGTCGAAAGGGTCAGCCAGTCGTCCTCCAAACTCGGCTTACCAGCCAGATCACCTGTCGAGACGGGTGGATCCAGGGTGAGCTCCGCGACCAGCCGGTCGCGACTGACAAAGTCAGATGCCATTCGAGCCAAGGCGTCGAGGTCTGCGAGTCGCGGCTCCGGACGGTCGTACCGACGCCGGATCATCGGCTCGAGCGCGTAGCGCAACAGCTCGACCTGGACACCCGTAGGTAGTGCGGCAGTCCGGCACGTGTCGAGGGCTGCAGCCAACGAGGTCAGATCGTCTCTCGCACGATGCGTGGCACCCGCACCGCAGGGGTCGGCACAGAAGGCGACCAGAGGATCGTGACCGTCACGTGCGGACTGTCGCACCCCGAGCGTCTCGACCATCCGGTTGGCCGACGCCGGGCCTATGCCGTCGGCCAATTGCAGGACTCGCATCCACGCCAGCTCGTCCCACGGATTCTCTATCATGCGGAGAGCAGCCAGGAGGTCTCGCACGTGGCCAGCCTCCAAGAAGCGGAGGCCGCCATACTTGACAAAGGGAATACGACGTCGCCCGAGCTCTACCTCGAGCAGATCACTGTGATGGGCAGTACGAAACAGCACGGCCTGCTCCTTGAGGGCGGTGCCCGCCTCGTAGTGCTCGAGGATGGTCTGGCACACGGCCTCGGCCTGACACTGCTGGTCCGGGCAGGTGGCCAGCACCGGGCGCGTCCCGCCGCTCTCCTCGGTCCACAGCTGCTTGCCATATCCCTCCGCTGCACCACCGATGACGGCGTTGGCCAGTTCGAGGATGGGTCTGTTCGAGCGGTAGTTCTGCTCCAGAGTGATCGTCGTCGCATCGGGGAAGTGCATAGGAAAGTCGAGGATATTGCGCACGGTGGCAGCGCGGAAGGAGTAGATGGCCTGCGCGTCGTCACCCACGACGGTGAGGCGCCCGTCGTGGGACCG
>PLHF01000142.1:14004-33505 GCA_003138855.1 Acidimicrobiaceae bacterium
CCGTGTACCCCGAAAAGACTGCTCGCAGACCCTCGGTGTCATCCGCGCACCACGGAAAGAATCGCGTCACTGTCTCCTCGAGTGTCAGCTGGCCACTGACCACGCGTGCGTAGACAGCGGCGATCGTCTCGGTGCGGGGAAATCGGCGCCGCTTGTCGGCGGCGATAGGGGCCCGGACCAGCGCGATCAAGTCGCGGACGTCGCCCTGGTTGAGCACGCTGAATCCCTCGGCCAATCCGAGTGCTGCACTGCAGCGGCGCAGAACGCGGTGGGCAACGGAGTGGAACGTCCCTGCCTCGACGCGGCGGGAGGTGGCGGGATCGGTCATCTGACCGGCACGTCGAATCAGCTCCGCCGCCGCCCGCCGACTGAACGTGACCAGAAGGATCCTCTCGGGGGCCACTCCGTCGTCGAGGAGGCGGGCCAGCCTGCTGACCAGCGTGCGGGTCTTGCCCGTTCCGGCACCGGCCACGATCAGCAGCGGCCCCCCGTCATGGTCGACGGCCCGTCGCTGCAAGTCATTCAGCCCACGAGCCCAGTGGGGTGCCTCTGGCGCGGTGGTTGCCATGCTCGCACTCTACCCGTGATAGCGAACACATGTTCGACTGCAACCTGAAGGGCGTCGTGGCCAGGTCCCGCTCATCTGTCGATTGGACACCGATGCCGTGATTCCGGATGGCGGCACCATCGTCGTGGAACGAGTGCAGATGAGGCGGCGGAGCAGCCACCGGTAGAGCTCGACGGTGCGGACGGCGAGGTCCGGCCGGCCTTGGAGCCACTCCTCGGAGTACTGGCCGAAGGCGACCATCGAAACCTCGGAAGGGGCCGACGTCACCGACACCCCTCCCCCGGACGGGACACCTACGTGACGGTGTGGGCGCGGTGCTCAGCTAGGTGAGCAGAGGACGAATCGGGGGCAGCTTCAGCCGAGGAAGGCACCATCACCGGTCGGCCCCCGTGACTCCCGTGCGCATCAGAGGCGGCCGGAGCACGTCCGCCGGTCCCGCCGAATAGAGCTGCGCCGGTCGGCCCCCGTCGCGGGTGGTGGTGCCGTCCGCCGGCACCACGAACCCGCGGGTCGTGGTGACCTTCCGGTGGAAATTGCGGGGGTCGAGCTCCACACCCCAGACCACCTCGTAGACATTCCGCAACTCGGCGATGGTGAAGGGATCCGCACAGAAGGCCGCGGCCAGGGGCGTGTACTCCAGCTTGGCCCGGGCGCGCTCCACCGCATCGGCGAGGATGGCGGGATGGTCAAAGGCCAGCTTGCCTGCCAGGTCGTCCACCGGCATCCACCGGGCGGCCGCGGCATCGCTGCCCGCCGAGGGAAGGGGAAGGTCCGGCGCCAACGCCAGGTAGGCGACGCTGACCACCCGGCCCCGTGGGTCGCGGCCCGGGGTGCCATAGGTGGCCAGCTGCTCGAGGTGGGCCCGGAAGTCGGCGAGGCCGGTCTCCTCGGCCAGCTCCCGACGGGCGGCGGCGGTCAGGTCCTCCTCGGGGAGGACGAAGCCACCAGGCAGGGCCCACTTCCCCTTGAACGGCGGGATCCCCCGTCGGATGGCCAGGGCCATCAGGGAGTCCTCGCGCACCGTCAGGATGGCGAGGTCCACGGCCACAGCAGCCAAGGGGATGTCCTGCTTCATGTCGAGCGACATTAATCGTCAGCTTGACGAGAAGCAATCGCCGATTTATCGTCACTATGACGACACCCGCAGGTGGCGTCCCGTTCCGGCACGCTAAGCCGGCCCGCTACTAGGAGAAGGCGACAACGTGACGACCACATCCAGCGCACCGAGTGAGAACGTCCAGTGTGACCGGGCGGTGGGCGCCGTGCTCGCCTCCGCGGCCGGGGACGCCCTCGGCGCGCCCCATGAGTTCGGTCCGCCACTCGGGCCCGACGTGCAACTCGTGATGAGCGGCGGCGGAGCGCTGGGATGGGAGCCCGGCGAGTGGACCGACGACACGCAGACTGCCCTGGCCATCCTGGGCCCACTGGCCCGGGGCGTGTCGCATGACCGCCTGCTCGGTGAGGTCGAGCAGGGTCTGCTCGCCTGGATGGCGAGCAGACCCCGTGACGTCGGCGGTCAGACCCGGACGGTCCTGTCGGAGGCGCTTCGCAGCGGGAAGCCGCTGGGCCAGGTGACCTCGGAATGGCAACGGCTCCATCCGGATGCCGCGGGCAACGGCAGCCTCATGCGGACCGGACCGCTCGGGCTCCTCAACCTTCCACGGAAACGCATCGCGGAGCTTGCCTCCTCCATCTCCGCCTTGACCCACGCTTCCGATGACGCCGTCGAAGCGTGCATCCTCTGGACCGACGCCATCCACCGGTCGATCACCGCACCGGCCGACGCCCCACAGGGACGCGACTGGCTCGACCTGGTTGCCAGCGGCATCGACCTGCTTCCCGCCGGCCACCGAGACCTCTGGCGGGAGAGGCTCGAGGCCTGTTGGACCACGGCCCCCGAACAATTCAGGCCTAACGGCTGGGTGGTCAGCGCCCTCCAAGCAGCGCTCAGCTCGTTGATCCACACCGACGTACCGCTCGAGCAGCCCTGCCGGCACCTTCGCCGGTCGGTCGAACGGGCGGTCCGCATCGGGGACGATACGGACACCGTCGCCGCCATTACCGGTTCGCTTGCCGGCGCCCGGTGGGGTGCGACTGCCGTGCCGCTGGAGTGGCGCCGAGACTTGCACGGAAGGAACACCTATGCCGACCCGCCATTTCGACTCTCCGGTCTGGATGGCCTGGCCCGCCTCGCCAGCAACCACGGCCGGCCCGACTCAATCGGCTGGCCCGAAATCGAAATCGAGTCACTCCTCCCCTACTACCAGAAGCACTTCCACGCAGATGCAGTGGCCGTTCCACTGGATCGCGGCATCACTGTCGGAAACGTCCACGCTCTGGTCAATGAGCTTCCCTCCACCGATGTCGTCGTCTCACTCTGCAGGATGGGCCGCATCGATGTCCCCGATCACGTGGAGCACCACGTCGTCGCGCTCATCGACACCAGCAATGCCGACAATCCGAACCTGGAGTTCGTACTCACCGACACCGTCGATTTCGTATCCGACTGCGCATCGTCAGGGAAACGCGTCTTCGTCCACTGCGTGATGGCCGAGAACAGGACGCCGGCGATCGCGGCGGCCTACCTCGCTCGGTCACAAGGAGAGGAACCTGGAAACGCCCTTCAGCACGTTGAACGACTGATTGGCTCGAGACCTCAGCAGTTCCTTGTAGAAGGCATCATGACCCTCTCCCCTCGGGAGTTTCAGCTCTGACAACGAGCACCGGGGCCCAGCCAATTCAATTCGCAGAGGATCCAGCAAGTGTGACGGTTCCCACCCGCCGTGGATCCCAGCGGTCATCAGACCACCGATGCGGATGTCCTCAGCTCGCACAGCTGAAAATGCCGGCACAGCCGGATTCCCAAGGCATGTGGGCACCGGTGATCGCGGATTTTGNNCACATCGGGGATAGGTGTCCGACGTGTGATCTAGGCGTGTGAGATCTCGAGCTGATCCATCAACTTGATGACTCGCTGCTTGATCTCATCGCGGATGGGACGGATCTCGTCAACCGACTTACCCGCTGGATCGTCGAGCTCCCAGTCCTCGTAGTGCTTGCCCGGAACCAACGGGCATGAGTCCCCGCATCCCATGGTGACCACGACGTCAGCAGCACTGAAGAACTCCATCGCCCAGGGCTTCGGAAACTGGCGAGAAATGTCGATGTCGACCTCCGCCATCGTCGCCACGGCGGCACCGTTGATCTCGCCCTCAGGCTCAGAGCCTCCGGACCACGCCACCGCCCGGTCACCTGCGAGGTGAGCGAACCACCCGAGTGCCATCTGGGAGCGACCGGAGTTGTGGACGCAGAGGAACAGGACGCCGGGAACCCTCGTTGCCGAATGGTCATCAGCGTGGATGAGCGCTCGAAGGCGCTGGTCGGCGAACCGCTCGGCGCCGACGATGAGCCATCGGTCCACCGTCGCAGTCACTGCGAGTTCAATGTAGCTATCGAATACGAGATCCCGGACGGTCTCAAGACCGAAGGTGCCACGGAACCTCTCTTGGAGATCAATGGCCACACGTCCGAGGCTGTCCCTCGTCGCCTGCGTTATCGAGTCAATGTCTGCCATCGCTCCCCCTCTGTCTCACTTGCTCGCACCTGACGCAGGCCCGTCACAGCAACTCGGCCATGAGCTGGCGGACCCGTCGGTCGATGTCGTCGATTATCGGTCGAACCTGATCGACCGACTTTCCGGCTGGATCTTCCAGTGCCCAGTCGACGTAGCGCTTGCCAGGGTAAACGGGGCAGGTGTCCCCACACCCCATGGTCACGATGACATCTGCCGTGCGGGCAGTTTCGTCAGTGAGGGGCTTCGGAAACTCCTGTGAAGGGTCGAGACCCCGTTCCGTCAGGATCGCAACCACCGACGGATTGAGTTGATCGCCCGGTTCCGACCCAGCGGACTCGACGGCGATGCGGCCCTCTGCATAGTGATCGAGCAGCACTCGGGCTGCCAGACTTCGACCTGCATTGTGTATGCAGAGGAAGAGCACCACTGGCCTGTCGTTCATTGAGTTCCCTGCAAAGTTGGTCGAGCGGGCGACGAGTAGTAGTGACCTTTTGCCCATAGAGACACGTAGACAAGTCCGACCAGGACCGGAACCTCGATGAGAGGCCCCACGACGCCTGCGAGTGCTTCGCCGCTGGTTACGCCGAACACGCCAATGGCGACGGCAATGGCCAACTCGAAGTTGTTGCCCGCCGCTGTGAACGCCAAGGTGGCGGTCCGCTCGTAGGGGAATCCCATCGCCTTGCCGAGTGCGAACGAACCGAACCACATGATGGCGAAGTAGGCCAGCAGGGGAAGGGCGATGCGGACAACGTCAGCGGGATGCGAGCTGATGGTGTGGCCTTGGAGGGCGAAGAGGATGACGATGGTGTAGAGCAGCCCGTACAGGGCGAACGGGGCGAGGCGGGGTAGCAACGTGCCCTCGTACCAGTCCCGTCCCCGAGCCCGCTCACCGATTGTGCGGGTCAGGTACCCGGCCAGAAGCGGGAAACCGAGAAAGATGGCGACAGTTTCGGCGATCCTCCAGACCGAAAGGTGCAGGCCCACGGTGCTGAGACCGAGCCAGCCGGGCAGCACTTTGAGATAGAAGTACCCGAGGAGGGCGAAGGCGACCACCTGGAACAACGAGTTGAGGGCCACCAGCACCGCTGCGGCTTCCCGATCTCCGCATGCGAGGTCGTTCCAGATGAGGACCATGGCTATGCAGCGAGCCAGGCCGACGATGATCAACCCGGTTCGGTACGTCGGGAGGTCGGGCAACATCAGCCACGCCAGCGTGAACATGACAAGAGGCCCGACCACCCAGTTGAGCACCAACGACGAGACCAGCATCCGCCGGTCACGGGTGACCGTTCCAAGCTCGTCGTAGCGGACCTTGGCGAGCACCGGGTACATCATCACCAGGAGGCCGATGAAGATCGGCAGCGACGTTCCCGAGGTCACCTGGATGGCGTTGAGGTGCGTGTTCAGACTGGGGATTACCCGCCCAAGCACGAGACCAATGAGCATCGCAAGGATGATCCAGACCGGCAGGAAGCGGTCGAGGAACGATAGGCGGGCGATGACTGGCTCGGCGTGCTCAACCGCCCTGGTTGATTGTTCGGAAGCGACGTCGCTCACCGCTGACCTCTTGTTTTGTCGAGTCGATCGATCAGCAGCAAGAGTTCGAGTGCGACGTGATTTCGATCTTCTCCGGTCGAGTAGCACAGCACGCTGACTCGCCAGGGGCGGCGGAGCGGAGCTGGCCAGCGGGCATCTCGGTGTCTGACAGGACCGTGTAGATCTCCCACGGCTCCCCGCCGGGACCGTCGACCCACACCTTGTCCTGGACTGCGTAGCAGCAAGCAGTCTGCTCTTCCACTGCCGTCGCGAGACCTTCACCGGCGAGGCGGGTCTGCGCTGCGGACACCTCATCGGTCGTGGGAACCTCGACACCGAGATGGTTCAACGTCCCGGGGGTCTGGTTGGCGTCCTCGATGAGGACCAGCTTCAACGGCGGGTCGACCACAGCGAAGTTGGCGTAGCCCGGACGGACCTTCGCCGGTTCGGTGGCGAACAACTTCGAGTAGAAGTCGATGGCCTCGTCGAGGTTGGCGACGTTCAGGGCAAGTTGTACACGGGACATGGTGACCTCCTGTATTATCGATTCTATTCGATGCATTGAGTATGGATGATGCATCGATGTTTGTCAATGGATGAGGTGACCAGTGAGCAAATCAACCTCCACGATTGAGGTCCGAGCCACCGAGCAGTGCTGTCCATCGGTTCTGGCGGCACCCCTTGATGCAGCCGAAGCAGCAGAGCTGTCGAGTGCGTTCAGCGCCCTGTCCGATCCTGTTCGGCTCAGGGTGCTCAGCATCCTGGCGACCTCACCTGAGGGCGAGGTCTGTGTCTGCGACTTCGTCGGTCCGCTCGGGAAGAGCCAGCCGACCATCTCCCACCACCTCAAGATCCTGAGCGAGGCGGGCCTTGTGCAAGGTGACAGGCGGGGGAAGTGGGTGTGGTACTCGCTCAACCGGGATCGCCTCGCTGGCCTCCGAGCTGCAATCGACACCTGAACTCACTTGACGAAAGTGCCCCTGATCAATGGCTCGGTGGGACAGTGCGAAGGATCTGGCCAGGATTGGCGCTGCTCAACTACAGGCNNAGTGTACGGGGTAGCTCCGGCGAAGTCCTGCATCATCGTGGCCTGAATGTCATGAACCAGCACAGAGTTCGTCGTGACAAGCCCCACATTTCGGTCAGCGTTCATACTGGACTGCACAAAGTTGACGCTGCCGACGTACAGGGTGCTGTTGTTGACGGTCATGGCCTTGGACTGGATGTACAGCGGGGCGTTCGGGGCGTAGGTGCGGACCCTGACCCCGCCGGCCACCAATGTGTTGAACGTCGGTGCGTACGAGGCGTTGTAGGTGAGCACCACGTCGACCGTGACTCCTCGCTTGGCTGCCGCCACGAGAGCCTGGGCGATGACAGGGCTCGTGAACTGCTCGTTCTCGGTGATGAGCGTGGTGCCCGGCTTTGCCGTGCCGATGAGGGACACGAGTGGGTTCTGCGCGCCCGGTGCCCAGATGAGCTCAGAGCCAGCTGGGATGACACCGCGCTGAGGGGCGGACGTGGTGTGGGTGAAGTCTGTGTTGAACGTCGAGACGATGCCCGAGACCGTGGCTGGGCTGTCCGTCGTCACGAGGAAGCCCCGGATAATCGGGTAGTACTGCGCGTCGAGGTTGGCGGTCATGATCATGACGCGCTTCGAGTCGACCACGATGCTCTTCTGGTGCCAGAGCACGCCGGGAAACGCCCACTCGACGTGGACCCCGCCCGCTTTGAGCGCAGCGTACGCCGCTTGGTCGATCTGCTGGCCGTTGCTGTCGGAGTCGAACATGACCCGCACATCGACGCCCCGGTGGGCGGCGCCGAGAAGGGCAGCCTGGGCATTGGGGTCGGCGAAGGCGTACATCGTCACGTCGATCGAGGACTTGGCCGAATCGATGAACGAGTAGACGGAGCCGTATCCCTGCTGGGGCTCTTGGACCAGCGAGTAGGTCACGGCGGGCTTGGCCGCGCTGTTCGAGCTGCCACAACCGGCGAGGCCGAGGGCGAACAGGAGACCGAGGATCGCCAGGACGACGGTGGATCGTCGAGACGATCTCGCTCCTGAGGTTCCACGCTGTAGGTACTGATCCACGCCCATGGTGATCACTCCTTCTGCCCTCTCCGGATCTTCGCCCGCTCCCTAGCGGTCTGGCCAAAGCTGTGGCCGTCACAGGCATCGCCAAACTGCGATCGTTTGACGTGAGCCCTGCGGCGCGAATCGTAAAGGGTGTCCTCGCTGCCGGTTACGCGTCGCAGAATCTCGGGCTGAAATTGCGGCTCGCTAACGATCGCGAGCACCTGGGTCGTCCTCACTGCACCGGCGGCTGCCTCAGTGGAGCGCACAAATCTGGCAAATCAGCACTCCGAGCTGCGGCTTCACGCCCCGAAGCCATGTTTCGTACCCCGCTCACGAGACATGGGGTAACTGATTGCTGAGGTACCTCGGGATCGTGGCGATGGCGGTAGAGGATTGCCCGGTGGCTGGATGGCTGCCGGAGCGCGGAGAGGCATGTTTGGTCAGCAACCCAAAGACGTCTCGTTAGGGCAGACGCGAACGTTCCCGTACAGGTTCCTTCTCGTCAGTCAGAGTCCAAGGTGACCATCTGAACCACGAAGGGGACATGTGCAACGTCCGAGTCGCCGTCACTGATGATCACCGAATGAAGTCCGACGTCGTAGAATTCGACCGGCAGGGAGAAGGCAAACGGGTGATGGTGGCTGATCCCATCCATGGCTCCGATCCGATGGGGAATCTCAAAGGTGAATTCTTCGTGATGCATCACCGGCAGGTCGTCGACACGGTCGGTGATGAATGCGCTTTCGATCCGCACGGACGGAGACTAGAGCATCGTCCAGTCCTTCAAGTTGGCTCGGAGTCTTGGCGCCACCTTTCGACCAGGGTGGAGGGTGCCTGTGACCTTGATTCGCGAGCGACCCCTACCAGGCACTTCCGGGCGTGCGGACAGAGGGCGGAGGGCTGTTGCCTTTCCGTTGGTCCGGCGGTTGATCCCTCGGCTACTTCGAGATGACGGCGGGTACTGAGTTGCGGATGCGAAGCGTCATCCTCGGCTCGCTCTTGGTTGGGGCAGATCGTGGACCTAGCGGCTGCCAGTGGGGCGCTGTCGCCGTGGCATCTCGTCCGTCGACGTGCAGTTGCCAGATCACGCCGTAGGCCAGGGAGTAGTCCGCGTCACTGTTGGGTCCGTCCACATAGAGGGCGACTGGACCCGTCGGATAGTCGTGGTCCACTGCGGCGACCGTCCTCGGGACCAGGTCAACTGCCGACCAACCACCGAGAACGCCCAGGTGGGGTGTTGAGACAGTGTCTGCCGCAACACTGGCACCCACGGCACCGAGAACCAGGACGCCGAAAACGGTGAGCCACCGGGCACTGACTCGCAGTGCGCCCTCGGTTGCCGGGGGTCGAGACAGAGTACGCACCTTCGCCACAGATGCCGTCGCCAGGGCGAACAGCGCCCAGAGCCAGACAACCCAGATGACCATGCCAATCGGCCACAGGACCACGTCGGCGTAGACGATCGTCAGGACCGAAGCCGTAGGAAGCGATGAGAACGTCCACACGCCGATAGTGGCCACCACGAAGGCGATCGCAGCCAGTGTGGCGAGGTCGCGTCGCCTGGCCAGCCAAGCTCCAACGGTGATGGCGACGAGACTGAGTATCACAAACACGCCGAATGCCGCGCCGTGGCTGTCGATGTGGGAGAGGAGACCGAGGAAGGCGTCGGTGTTGCTCCCTCGATTCTGTCGGCTCAGCCAGAGGGGGTGCAACGCGGTGACAGAGGCCAGGGTCTCCAGCCCGAATCGGATGCCCAGCGTGGAATGGGTACTCAACCACTCCCAGGCGATGGTCAGGTTGCCTGGCTTTCCCGTGACCTCTTGGACTATGGGAGCGATCCAGCAGAGCACGCCGATACCCAGTCCGGTGGCCAGCCATCTGGCCCGGATCGGTCCCGTCCGCTGAATCAGGCCCAATGCCAGACCGAGGACCACCAGGGCGAGACTCATGACGGTGAACTCCAGATGGGCCTGGGCTGCCACCGAGGCGGCAAGGACGAGGGCGGGCCACCACTGAAGCCTGCCGGAGCCGGCGGTGGCCGCACAGGCCAGGGTGGCGATGAACCAGATGACACCGACCGAGGGATTCCAGACCGGGTTCACGATCACAAACGACTGCGTGCACGCGATGACGGCGAGCGCAGCGACGACCACCACGGCACCGACCGTTCCTCGGAACGCCCACGCTGCCTCGATGGCCAGCATGATGCCGACAAGGCAGAGCAAGGCGGAACCCCACAGGACGCCGTGTACTGGGTCGAGTCGGACCGGTATGGCGAGAATCCAAAACAGCAGCGGTCCGGGGTCGTAGTACGTGTGACCGATCCCACCGCTCCCCTGTGAGAACTGGCCGACGAGTGGCGGATGAAGGGTGAAGACGCTCCAGGATCGCTGGGCGATGATGGCGTCGTCGCCGGTGGCTCGCCAACCGTGACTCAGATCCTCAATCAAGGCAGACAAGAAGACGGCGACAGCGGCCATGTGGCACGCGAGTCGGCTCACCCTTCGGACAGTGGAATTCGATCGGAAGTGGCCGAGCATGACGGTCAGCCTCTCAACTGGGCTATCCGAGCCAATCGTCGCTCCTTTCAGTTCCATGCTCGGATTGTGCCGAGCCAGGCAGACCTTACCGAAACGAGGACGGCCGCCCCTTGGTCCATGTATCCCAGATCGCCGGACCGGTGGGGTACCCAGGCTGCATCGGCCGCCACTTGCAAGCTATCTTCGAAGAGTCGGTGCTGGGGGAGTGAGGGGGTCGCATGGCTTTCCGCATGATCGCTAAAACTGGACACCTTACGGCACCGGCCTTGATTCGACCAGGGGGAGAAGCGGGGTGAGGCGGCCCTCCTGCATCCTCAGCGGATCGTTCCTGCTGTTCATCGTTCTGGTGGCGGCCTCGTGCGGTAGTGGGTCGGCGTCCCCGACGGCGGTCGAGCGCGTCGTGGGTGGTCCGACCGGGAGCTACGTCGTCCCCGCAGGAATCCACAAGATCAAGCACGTCATCGTCATCCAGCAGGAGAACCGCTCCTTCGACTCCTACTTCGGCACCTATCCGGGCGCCGACGGGATCCCGATGAAGAACGGCGTCCCGACGGTCTGCGTGCCGGACCCCCAGACCGGGCAGTGCGTAGCCCCGTACGTCGACCACGCAGATGTCAATGGCGGCGGCCCCCACTCTGCACCGAACGCCACCGACGACATCAACGGGGGACAGATGAACGGGTTCATCGGGCAGGCCGAGTCCGGGCGCAAGGGCTGCCTCGACCCGACTGACCCCGCATGCACCAACTCGGCCACCCCGGACGTCATGGGCTACCACACCCAGAGCGACATCCCGAACTACTGGACCTACGCCAAAGACTTCGTCCTCCAGGACCACATGTTCGAGCCGAACGCCTCGTGGAGCCTGCCGTCACACCTCTTCCTGGTGTCCGAGTGGTCCGCCTACTGCACCGAAGAGGACAACCCGTCGAGCTGCATCAATGCCCTCCAGACAAAGCCTGCTGAGCGGCCACAGAACTCCCCGGCCGTCTACGGCGGCCGGGCCGGACCGAAGAACGCCGGGAAGAAGGCCGGGCAGCCCATCTACGCCTGGACGGACCTGACCTACCTCCTCCACAAGGACCACGTTAGCTGGGGGTACTACGTCGTCAGCGGTACCGAGCCCGACTGCGAGAACGACGCGGCGGAGACCTGCGCGCCGGTCGTCCAGAACGCCAACACTCCAGGCATCTGGAACCCACTGCCCTGGTTCAACACGGTCCAGAACGACCACCAGCTCGGGAACATCCAGGACGTCGACAAGTTCTATGCCGCCGCCAAGGCTGGCACGCTACCTGCAGTCTCATGGGTGGTGCCGTCAGGCGAGGTGAGCGAGCATCCCCCGGCCCCAGTCAGCTTCGGGCAGTCCTACGTCACCAGTCTGATCAATGCGGTCATGCGGAGCCCGGACTGGGACTCGACCGCCATCTTCCTGGCTTGGGACGACTGGGGAGGGTTCTACGACCACGTGGTGCCGCCAACCGTCGACGAGAATGGCTACGGCCTGCGGGTCCCTGGGATCGTCATCAGCCCATACGCGAAGAAGGGCTACGTCGACCACCAGACTCTCAGCTTCGATGCATACGACAAGTTCATTGAGGACGACTTCCTCGGTGGCCAACGGATCAACCCGGCGACTGACGGCCGCCCCGACCCCCGACCGGACGTGCGGGAGAACGAGAAGATCCTCGGGAACCTCGCCAACGACTTCGACTTCGACCAGACACTCCGGTCGCCAGTCATCCTGCCGGTGCATCCGAAGACGACGCTCGCCGGGACACCCGCCCCTTCCCAGGTCTCGGCGGCCGCCAAGGCCCCTGACGACGATGGGTGAATGGGATTCGTTCAGCCGAGTGATCCTCTGGAAGCTCTGCTCGAAGTCGCTGCGGAGTCGGAACCACCCTGTCCCCGAACGCAGGATATGTCCTCAGCCCAATCAGCTGACCACCTCGAGAGCGCTGGACGTCGTCAATGCCAGCTGGTTGATGTCCTCTGCCTGTTCAGCTGAGAACAGTTGCGGTCGACTCAGCCCCAGAGGCTGAGAACTTCCAATCGGTGCTCAGCCAGTCGAGCCGAGATCAACCGCTGGACGGGTCGTCTGTTGCGAGCCATGCTGCAGGTTCCGCTTGATCATCGAAAATCATCCGTGCGTACCGATGGGAGGGGCCCGGTGAAGGTGCTGGTCACGGGAGGAACGGGGTTCGTCGGATCGCACACGGTCGCTGCCTTGATCGTCCGGGGGCACGACGTCCGCGTCCTCGCACGCAACCCAGAGCGGGTCCCGGTGGTGCTCGAATCTTTCGGTATCGATGCAGAGTCGGTCCGAGGGGATGTCACCGATCCACTTGCCGTGGCATCGGCGCTCCACGGTTGCGACGCCGTCGTCCACGCTGCCGCAGAGATTGGTGTGGGCGGCGCCGGAGGGCAGACAACGGATGTCAACGTGGTCGGGACGCGGACGGTTCTCACCGAGGCGCTGGCCGCCGGCATGGATCCGATCGTGTACACGTCCACCGTCACCGTGTACCTCCCCAGCCAGGATGCCGTCGTGACGCCGTCGTCGGCACTAGCCGAACCGCTCTCCGCCTACGGCGCGTCGAAGCGCGATGCGGAGCTGCTGGTCCGGGAGCACCAGGGGCACGGTCACCCGATCACCAGCTTCACTTTGGGCGGGATCTACGGACCCACATCGCCACACTTGGACGGCAGCTTCCAGGCCATCCTCGGCGCGCTGGGTTCGATGATGCTCGTGCCACCGGGCGGCCTCGGGGTCGTGGATGTCCGCGACGCAGCCGAGCTGCTCGCTCGTGCCGTCGAGCCGGGCAAGGGGCCAAGGCACTACCTGGCGGGAGGACAGTACGTCACCTGGGCCGAATGGACCGAACTGCTCGGCGAGGCCGCCGGGGTCGACCTCCACGGCCATGTCGTCAGCGCCGAGGACATGATCGAGATGGGCCGCCAGTTCGACGCCCAACGTGAGTTCGGACCGGTCGACATCCCGCTGTCGGAGGAGGCGGCGATCATCATGACCAGCGGCGTCCCGACCGACGACTCGGCCACCCTGGCCGATCTGGGCATGGCCTACCGTCCGCTGCTCGACACCTTCCGGGACACGGTCGCCTACCTCCAAGCCGGTGGACACCTCCCGACGCCGTAGCCCTCGGACCGGGGCACAACCCCGTTCCTGTCGATCAGCACGGGCCCATCGATGCCCAGCCGGAGGCGGTTGTCGACTGCCCCAGACGCACGTGCTGACGATGCCGTCAGCTCTCGAGCAGCTCATTTCCGTTCGAGTAGAACTGGCGGAACCATCGTCGGTACTGCGCCACCGGTCCGTCGACCTTCGTGATGATCGGGCGCTCACGGTAGATCTTGTTCTCCCAGATGGGCACGTCCTGGCTGAACTGCAGATTGGTGACCTTGTCGTTGAGCTCCGAGATCGACTCGGTCGCCGCCTCGTCCTCGAGGCGCTTCATCGAGAAGCACAGGGTCACCTCGGTCAACTCGTCGTCGATCGGCGTCTGGGTGATGTAGGTGAGCATCTCGATCGGGTCCTGGCTCACCTCGACGGCCACGATGCCGGGCCCGCAGGTGGTCGTGGTGGTGCTGACCTCGAAGCCCACCTCCGACACGGCCGTCACGCTCAGACGTTGGTCGACGACCATGGAGGTGCCGGAGAAGCGGACCTCGAAGTGCTCGAGCACGGGTGGCTTCATATCGTGCACCGTCGAGAAGTGCGACCGGTCGATGATGTTCTCGGTCAGGTCTTGGACGTGGACGCGCACTCGGTAGCTGTTGCTCCTCCACGGGGTCCACGCGGACTCGTCCTGCCGGTACCCGATCACGTCGAATGACGGAGGCACGTCGTCGGCGTGGTGCCAGACGAAGATCCGACCGTTGCACTCGCACACCTGCCAGGCCTTTGCCCCGGCCCGGGGCGGGCGGTCGAGACCCGGCACTTCGACCAGCGCACCGTCGCCGTCGAAGCGCCAGCCGTGAAACGGGCAGGCGATGCCATCGCCGCACACGCGGCCGCCGACGCCCAGGTGGGCCCCGAAATGCGGGCAGTGGGCGTCGAACACGCGGGCCGTTCCGTCGCCACCGCGGAAGAGGGCGAGGTCGCGCCCCAGGTACCGGACCGCCTGCACGTCGCCCACAGCAAGGTCCTCGCAGGCGCCGATACCGAACCAGCCGTTGGGCGACGCTGGGAACGGGTAGCGGCTCGCCACGGGAATCAGTTGGTCGGGCCTGCTGCGGACCCACGGAACCGGCTGGCGAAGGCCCGCAGGGGAAGGTCGGCGCTGGTGAGCATCCCCGGAGGCGCCTCGCACACGGCTCGCATGGCGTTGAGCGCCGGCATACCGGTGATGGTCATGCCCAGCGAGGCGAAGTACTCGGCGTCCATCAGGCTGTGCGGCTTGCCTGAGGTGGGCAGGATCATGTGCTTGTTGATGATCACCGGATCGCCCTCGATGGTGGTGATGTAGCACCCCCGGACGTTCCAACGGGGCTGGGTCAGGGGCGTCATCTGCCACTCGAGGTGGACCTCGATCTTCGGCTCGCCGACGGACATCCCCTTGAACTTGGCCAGACTGCCGCCGACCGAGCCCTTGGGCAGCGTCCACCAGCCGAGGTCGACGTCTTCTGTGCAGGCACCGAGCTCGCACTCGAAGACCACGTCGTCGATGGGGATGTCGAGGCAGTCCGCCATCAAGTAGATGGAGTCGGCGAACACCGTGCAGCCCTTCTCGAGCAAGACAGGGACCTCGGGGTCGTCCACGGGCCGACCGTACCCGACGTTCTTCCAGGTGTCGACCGAGTGGTGACAGGAGACATCGACGGTCTCCAGCACGGTCAGGTGCTCGACATACCCCATGCCTGCAGTTGCCACTACGCTCAGTATCTGGGCGAGCCCGGGGTTCATCCCGGTCCCGTAGAAGGATGCTCCCCCGCGCAGACAGGCCTCCTCCACCATCTCGGTCGGCTTCCTGCCGGACGGATGCGGGTGGTTGCGGTCGCGATGGTGACCGGTGATCCAGTCGGACGTCGTGACGACGTTGATGCCGCGCTCGAGCAGCGTGCAGAACAGGTCAACGTCGGGCCAGACACCGTTGAAGTTCACGACGTCCGGCTCGGCCCGGAACACGTCTTCGAGGTCGCCGGTAGCGATGACCCCGAGGGGTGCCATTCCGACGATGTCCCCGGCGTCCCGTCCGATCTTCTCGGGCGAGTAGCAGTACAGGCTGACCAGCTCAAGGTCCGGGTGGTCGACGATGCGGCCGATCATCTCGGAGCCGACGTTGCCCGTGGCGAACTGGGCGACACGGAGTGCCTTCTTCGACAAGGTGATCCCCCCACCGTGCGGGCACCTGTGCCGGCGCCATCCACGGTATCTTACGGCTGACTTGAACATCTGGTGCAAGGCTCGTTTGGGGTGCTGTCCCGGTCGTGTTGAAGCGGCGTTGCCACCTCGCCCCAAGTGATCGAAGGGTATCCCCTAGCTGCCGGCTATGTCCTCAGCTCAAGCAGCTGAGGACATTCGCGACGTCCTCAGCTGGTACAGCTGAGAATCTCGGCACGCCGGATTCTCAAGGCTTGTGGGCACCTGTGATCGCGGATTTTGCATGCCCCACAACCAGGCACTTGGGGGCGAGTGTCCTTCGCGAGGAGCAGCGAGCGGTCCAGTCGCGGTGTCCGAGAGCTAACCGGGTCGATCCCGCTTTCGGATCGAGTCCGACGGCAGGCGTCGTGGAAGCGACACCTGGATGGGGGTCGCGGACTCCGCAGCCGTGCGCTGCTCCCAGAGACCATGCGCCGAGCTTCCAAGGCCCACGGAGCGCGATCCCGAAGGCAGCGCCGCTCGGGCATGGCGACCCCCGAGGCGTCTCATTTACACTTGCTCCCAGGCACCGTCACGCGGGCGACTGAGGAGCGGCATGGCCAAGCTGATCTACGTGGCGAATGTGTCCCTTGACGGCTACATCGAGGACGCGCACGGCAGGTTCGAATGGACCGCGCCCATCGACGATGTGGGCGCTCACTGATTCTCGCGTTTCGCGATCAGCGAAAGTCGCGGTCAAGTAGAACCTGTTGCGCTCTCCTCGATAGTTGTAACTGATCGGAATTCGTAGGTCAAGCATCGATCCGGTGCGACCCGGCCGACGGCGGAACAGCGGTGCTTCAGATGTGTCGTTCACTGCGGTGATCGTGCGGATGGGACGGGATCTGCAGCCGTCGGCCGGACATGATGCACCGGGTGGTCCGTGGCGGTGCCCGGGCCTGTTGGCCGGTCCTCGGGCCGAAGCCTGAGGTGGTGTCTCCCGGCTGCTCAGCCCAGATGTTGGAGGATGACGTTGGTGGTGGCCAGGTTGAACTCTTCAGGGTCGAAGTCGTTGCCGACCCACTCGATGTACTCGTCGTGCTCCTCGTGTCCGGGGTCCTCGATCGCGTTGAGCAGGTTCGCATATCCGTAGGGACCGTGGCTGTCCTCGGGAGGACACGAACGCTCTCCTTCCAGACACACCGCGAATGGGAGCTCGGCAGGAACCTTGATGACTTCTTCCACGACCACCTGGTGCTGCCAGTCGTCGCCGAAGTCGTACTCGTAGCGGAATCGCCGTTCGTTCCCGACTGCCTTGAGGACTGTGAACTTCTTCTCGTCCAACTCGCCCTCGGCAAAGTCGTCGAGGTGCATCCCGTAGCGCTTGGCGCCGATGGTGAAGGCGTGGAGGTGGGAGTCGGTCCACCCCATGGCCACCTGGATGATGTCGTGCAGCTTGTCGAGGTGGATCCCCGACGGGACGAGCAACCGCCGCCAGATCGCAGGATCCACCTCTTCCAGATCGATCCGCAGCTGGAGCACCGTGGGGGCTGTGGGCTTGGGCTTGGGCGTGGGCTTGTACGTGAGCTTGGGCTTGGGCATGCCGGCAGATTACGCGAGCCACTGAGCACGGTCACGGCGAGGGCGAGGGCGAGGATCCAGATGGCGATCATGCCTTGGATGCCTCGGCCAGGGCGGAGTGCTCACGCATGCGCCACGAGGGCCCTTTGATGTTGAATACCACCGCTTTGTGCATGAGCCGGTCGAGGATGGCACCGGCCACCACCGGGTCACCGAACACGTCGCCCCAGGCGGGCAGACCCGGTTGGTTGTCACCAGGGTGGGATGGCCGTTCTCGTAGCGGGCGTTGACCACGTGGAAGAACACCCCGGCCCCCTCGGTGTCGATGGGGAGTAGCCCCACGTCGTCGACGACCAGGACCGACGGTGCGGTGAATCCCCGGAGCTTGGTGGCAAAGTTCCCTTCCCGGCGGGCCTGGAGGAGGGTCCGCACCATGGCGTCCGCCGTCGAGAAGTAGCCCCGGTAGCCGGCCTCGACCGCCTTGGTGGCGAGCGCCACGGCCAGGTGGGTCTTGCCGCACCCGGGCTGACCCAAGAACACGATGGGCCGGTTCTCTTCGATGAAGCGCAAGCTGGCCAGGTCCTCGACCAGTTTGCGATCGACCGACGGTTGGAAGGAGAAGTCGAAGTCGGCCACGCTGCGCACGTAGGGGAAGCGTGCGTAACGCAGCCGAGCGGCCAGACGACGGTTGGTGGTGGCGGCCACCTGCTCGGCCATGACTGCGGCCAGGTACTCGACGTGGCTCCAGTTCTCCTCCTTGGCCCGATCGGCGACGGTGGCGAAGCACTCTGTCGCCCGCCCGAGCTGGAGGTAGCCGAGGTCGTTCTTCAGCTGCTCGTAAGGGGAGGGGGTGGTCATGGCTTCCCCCCGACAGCTCCGTAGCGGGCGGAAAGATCGGGGGCATCCACGTCGAAGTTCGCGTAGGGCGTGGCCGGTCGGGGCACCAGGGGTCCAGTGATCAATCGCAGCGGCACGGTGGTGCGACCGAGGGCCGCTGCTTCGGCAGCTTGGCGATGGGCGGGATCCCACACGTCGTCGTGGGGGGACTCGACGAGGTCGTGAGTGGCGACAGTCCGTCCGCCCCAGGTGACCTGGAGCACGCCGGAGTCCACCTCGACCCGACAGCCCACCATCTGGCCGAGGCACTCGGGTGGGACCGAGTAGCGCACCGCGTCCCACTCGATGAGCGGCAGGGCCACGTGCACCCGGCGGGGTTGGCGGTAGGCGGTGTCGAACCTGTGCGGCGGGAGCGGCGCCAAGAACGGGCGCTCGGTATCGAGGCGGTCGACGGGCCGGTCCCCGGTGACCGAGTGCACCCGGCCGTTGACCCGCTTGGCCAACCACACGCCGGCGGTCGCGTTCAGCTCGGCGATGGACGACGGCGGGCCGAGGACGGCCAACTCCTCCAGGAACGAGTCTTCGAGCTCTCGGAAGGGCCGTTCGATCTTGCCTTTGCGTTTGGCGTCTCTCGCCTGGCACGCCTTGATCTCGGTGCCGTGGTGGACCGCGTACTCGATGGTCGGAGGATGCAGGCTGAATCGCTTCCCCTGGGAGGTGCCGATGGCTCCCATCCGGTCGGTGCGTGACCGGTGAGGCACCCCGCCGAGCTCCTCGAAGTGGCGGGTGAGGCCCTCGAAGGTGTGCTGGCGGTCGACCGAGGTGGTGAACCACCACGTCAGGTATCTCGACCAGCAGGCGACGGCCCCGAAGCACCACAACGTGTCGCCCAGGTCCCAGGCCTGTCCACGGGCAGAACAGTCCGAGAAGTCGAACTGGGACTCCTCGCCAGGGGCGGTCTCGATGGGCACCGAGACCTGGGGTGCGGGCCGGAACCGGGGACCCCGGAGGGCACGGACCGTCCGGACCACCGACGGGTAGGAGCCGGAGAACCCTTCAGCGGCGATGATCTCGAAGATGCTGGTCGAGAGCAGCCGAGAGGGTGGCTCGACCAGCTCGGCGATCCGGGATCCCCAACGCTGATCGACCACCAGCAGCTCTGGATCCGTTGTTCGTGCCGGGGGCGGACCGCCGTTCTTCAGCCACTTGGACACCGTGGCCGGGTGGTAGTTGGTCTCGCGGGCGATCTCGGCGATCGTCCAGCCTTGGCTTCTCATGCCAAGTACGTCCATGTACTCCTCCTGGGTAAACATGACAGTGGCTTCCTCCAGTGCTCGGTGTTTCGTCACCCGAGACGCTGGAGGAGGCCACCACTGCCGTGGTGGATACCGTTGGAGAAGTGCAACCTGTTCTAATCAACCGCGAATTTCAGTGATCGCCGCTCGCGAGTTTCGTTGATCGCCCACAG
>PLHF01000056.1 GCA_003138855.1 Acidimicrobiaceae bacterium
TTCTCCGAGATCGCCGACTTCAGCCGGCACGCCCCGCCCCCCCCGCCCCCGGCCCGGCCGCGCCCACCGCTGGCTGCCGGTGGCCCACGGTTCGTCGAGGTCCTCGACCCCGGCTTCTTGAGCCTGGTGGTGGACGGTGGGCGCCGGTCGGTGGCAGCCATGGGCATTCCCCGCAGCGGTCCCTGTGACCGGACGGCCATGCGCCTGGCCAACCGGTTGGTCGGGAATGCCGACGGGGCCGCGGCCGTCGAGTGCACGGCCTCCGGCCCGACGCTCCGGTTCGAGGGGGACGGCCATGTGGCCGTGGTGGCATCGTCTGCCGACGCCGTCGAGGTGCGGATCGACGGTCACCCGCTCCGGACCGGCGCCGTGGCACCGGTCCGGAGCGGTCAGACGGTCGCCGTCGGGCGGCTGGGCGTCGGGCTCCGGGCCTATCTCGCCGTCAGCGGCGGCTTCGACACCCCGGAGACGGTGGGCTCGCGGTCGTCGGACCTCTTGTCCGGCCTGGGCCCGGGTCCCCTGCTGGCCGGTGATCGGCTCGGCCTGGGCGCCCCGGCCAGGCCGCACGGCCACCTCACCCCGGCTGGCGCGCTCTCCGACCCGGGCCGTCCGGCGACGGTCCGGGTCGTGGCCGGACCCCACGCCTTCCCCCCCTTTGCGCTGAAGGGCCTCGTCTCGGGGCCGTGGGCCGTGGGAGACGCCACGAACCGGATCGGCATCCGCCTCACCTCCGACCGCCGCCGGATCACCCCGGACCCCCGGGGGATCCCCTCCACGGGGATGGTCGCCGGGGCGATCCAGGTCCCTCCGGACGGGAACCCGATCGTCCTCATGCCCGACCACGCCACCGTCGGAGGGTACCCGGTCGTCGCCTGCGCGATCACCGCCGACCTGCCCATCCTGGGCCAGCTCCGGCCCGGGGACTCCGTCGTCTTCACCGAGGTCGACCGCCCCACGGCACGCCACGCGCATCGCCGGAGCGAGCGCGGCCTGGCCGGGAGGGTGGCCGGTTGGTACCCCACGGCAGCGGGGACCTGACCGCCGGAACCGCCTCCCCCGGATCGCACCTCCGCCGCCGTGCCCGTCCCCCTGGGGGCCACCGGTTCGGGAGTTGCCCGGGAGAGTGGCACGATAGGAATCGACAACCGCGAGGGGTGCCCATGCGCATCCCTCGGACGAGAGGAGCCGGACGTGGGAGACGGAGACCAGCACGGGGACGAGGAGATCGGGATCTTCCAGTCGCGTGACGACGGCCAACTCCACTTCACACCGGAGACCGCCGCCTCCACGTTTCCGGTGACCGCACCCACTGACGCCACGCCCCTCGAGGAGGACGAGCCCGAGGGAGTCATCCCTCCGAGCCCGCTGTGGGCCATGAAGGAGCGCCGGCACGAGCAGTGGTTCCATGTCTTCGGGCACCCCGATCGCATCAGGGACTGCATCGGCACGGACGACGCCACCGTCTACGTGATCGACGACGGAAGCCACCACTGCATGATCGGGCGACGGGTGGGTGCCTCCGTCGACGGCTGCGTCTACAGCCTGGTGGCGCGCATCACCAAGGCGACCTACGGGTCACTGTCGTCGGGTGCCATCGACGCGAGGCAGGCATTCCTATCCGCATCCGACGCCGGCCTCAGCGGCACCGTCGAGGGGGAGGGCGTGTCCAACATCTTCGACGTCGACTACTACGAGCAAGCCGAGGACATCCCCGCCCGGTACCTGCCGCCATCCGCGTTCATCGAGTTCGCCGAGGACCTGCCGACCGCCGACCGCTGAGGGGCCGAGGGGCCGGCCTCCGGACCTTCCCCCCCTCAGGCCAGGGCTTCGCCCATCTCGTCCCGGGCCCGCCGGGCCGCCGCGGCCAGCGTGCGGACGTCGGGGCCCGCCGCCAGCACCGAACGGGACACGTTGGCCAGCACCGAGCCCGGTGCACACCCTCGGAACAGTGCCCCGGCGTCCACCGCCGAGGCCCCCTGGGCCCCCACCCCCGGGGCGAGGATGGTCCCGCCCAGTTCGGGCAGCGGGAACGTCGAGGGTTGCAGTGTGGCGCCGACCACCGCTCCGACGGTCCCCGAGGGCGCACCGCCGGCGCGATTGGCCTGGGCGATCTCCGCCAGAAGCATGTCCTCGACCGAGGGCCCGGCGCCCGAACGGGTGAGGGCCCCCTGCAGGACGCGGCCTTCCGGGTTGGAACTGCGCACCACCACGATGACCCCTCGCCGATGGGCTCCTGCCAGGTCGATCATCGGCTGCAGTGCTCCGAGACCCAGATAGGGCACCGCGGTCACCGCGTCGGCGCAGAGCGGACTGTCCGGGTCCAACCAGGCCGTGGCGTAGGCAGCCATCGTGCTCCCGATGTCGGCTCGTTTGGCATCGGCGATGACGAGCAGCCCGGCCTCCCGGGCCTCGACCAGCAGCCACTCGAGCGCCGCCAGGCCCGTGGATCCGAAGCGCTCGAAGAAGGCGACCTGGGGCTTGACCACCGGGACCACGCCGGCGAAGGCCTCGATGCATCGGATCCCGAACTGGCGCAGCCCCTTCGCATCGTCGGTCATCCCCCACTGCCCGAGGAGCTCCCCGGACGGATCGATGCCCGCACAGAGAGGACCGGTGGCGGCCACCGCGGCAGCCACCCGGGAGCCGAACCCGCCAATGGGCTCCGGATCACCCACGGCCGGCTCCCCGCAGTTCCCGGGTCGACCGGATCCCCCGTCGGGAGCACCACGTCTCGAGCTCGCGGAGTACCGTGATCGGGGCCTTCGGATCACGGAAGGTGGCGGTGCCCACCTGGACCGCGTCGGCCCCGGCCATCAGCAGCTCCACTGCGTCCTGTCCGGTCATCACGCCACCCACGCCGATGATCGCTGCCTCCGGATGGGCCGTCCGGACGTCATAGACGGCGCGGACCGCCACCGGACGGATGGCAGGGCCCGACAGCCCACCCCCGGCCGGCCCGGACCCGAGGACGGGCCGCCTCGCCTCGACGTCGATGGCCATGGCCAGCACGGTGTTGACCAGGGTCAACCCTTCGGCGCCGGCCTCGAGGGCCGCGCCTGCCACCTCGGCGATGTCGGAGACGGTCGGGCTCAGCTTCGCCCACCGGGGAAGTGCGGGGCAATACTCGCCGACCGCGGCCACCACCTCGGCCGTCGCTGTCGCCGAGTGGGCGAACATCCTCCGCCGGTCCTCGACGTTGGGGCAGCTCACGTTGACCTCGACGGCGGTGAGGCCGGAGACCGCGGCCAGCATGGCGGCGGCACGTCCGTAGTCCTCCACCCGCTGCCCCCAGATGCTGACGACGACCCGCGCTCCGACCGCAGCCAGCCTGGGCAGGTCGTCGGCGATCCACGCCTCGAGGCCCGGGCCCTGGAGCCCCACGCTGTTGAGCATCCCTGCCGGGGTCTGGTGGACACGGGGCGCAGCGTTGCCGGGCCAGGGGTCGACCGACAGGGACTTGACCACCACCGCACCCAGTTCCGACAGGGGAAAGTACGCCTGCAGCTCGTCGGCGTGGCCGGCGGTGCCCGACGCGGTCATCACCGGATTGGGCAGCTCCACCGATCCGAGACGGGCCGAGAGGTCGACGTCGCCGCTGGTCACGGCCCGCCAGGCGCGGCGCACACGGCCGCCGGTGCTTGACCTGCCGGCCAGGATGCTCATCGGGTCACCGCTGGTGGTACTCCTGGAGCGACCGCACCGACAGCGGGTGGCTGATCCAGTCGGCAATGCCTGCTGCTGCGGCCCGGGCGGCTGCAACGGTGGTCAGGTAGGGCACCAGGTGGGCCACGGCCGCCGCCCGGATGTGCAGGCCGTCCGCCCGTGGCCCCCGGCCCCGCGGGGTGTTGACCACGAGCTGCACCTTGCCGCCGGCGATGAGGTCCACGGCGTCGACCACGCCGGGGTGCGAGTCCCCCACCTTGGCCACCACCGTGGACACCGTGATGCCCTCGCCCTCCAACAGTGCTGCGGTCCCCGATGTGGCCGCCAGCTCGAATCCCAGGGAGGAGAACTGACGGGCAACCTCGAGGCCGGCCGCCTTGTCGCGGTCGGCCAGCGAAAAGAACACCGTCCCCTCCACGGGCAGCCGGTTGCCGGCGGCGATCTGGCTCTTGGCGAACGCCAGACCGAACGTGGCCCCGATGCCCATGACCTCGCCGGTGGAGCGCATTTCGGGACCCAAGAGTGTGTCCACACCCGGGAAGCGGTTGAACGGCATCACCGCTTCCTTGACCGAGACGTGCCCGCCCACCGGTTCACCCAGGAGCCCTTCCTCGCGCAGCTCGGCCAGCGTGGAACCGACCATCACCCGGGCCGCCACCATGGCCACCGGCACCCCGGTCGCCTTGGCGACGAAGGGGACCGTCCGGGAAGCCCGTGGGTTGGCCTCGAGCACGTAGGCCCGGTCCCCCTTGACCGCGAACTGCACGTTGCACAGCCCGCGCACCTGCAGTGCCTCGGCAATGGTGCGCACGTACCGCTCCAGCTCGGAGATGACCGACGGTGCCAGGGTCTGGGGGGGCAGCGCGCAGGCCGAGTCGCCCGAGTGGACTCCGGCCTCCTCCACGTGCTCCATCACGCCGCAGATGACCACCTCGCCGGTGGAGTCCCGGACCGCGTCGACGTCCACTTCGACTGCGTCCTCGAGAAAGCGGTCGACCAGAACCGGCCGGTCCGGCGTCACCCCTCCCTCGCGCCCCAGCGAACCGCCGATCCCCGACATGGCCTCCACCGCCTCGACCAACCGCTCGTCGTCGTAGACGATCTCCATCGCCCGACCGCCCAGCACGTAGGACGGGCGCACCAGCACCGGGTAGCCGATGGACGCAGCAGTCGCCACGGCCTGGGCCGGAGTGGTGGCGGTGCCGCCGGGCGGCTGGGGGATGCCCAGTCGACCGCACAGGTCGTTCCAACGCTCGCGGTCCTCGGCGAGGTCGATGGAGGACGGCGACGTGCCGAGCACCAGCTCCTCGGGCAGGCCCGCCGCCAACTTGAGCGGGGTCTGCCCGCCCAGGCTCACGATGACGCCCACGAGGAGACCCTCCCCCTCGGAGGCGGACTGCTCGGCCTCGATCACGTTGGCCAGGTCCTCGGTGGTCAGGGGTTCGAAGTAGAGGCGGTCGGAGGTGTCGTAGTCGGTGGAGACGGTCTCGGGGTTGCAGTTGACCATGACCGTCTCGTAGCCGGCCTGCTGCAGGGCCAGCGAGGCGTGGACGCAGCAGTAGTCGAACTCGATCCCCTGGCCGATCCTGTTGGGCCCCGATCCGAGGATGATCACCCTCGGGCGACCCGACGGCTGCACCTCGTCCTCGTCCTCGGTGGTCGAGTAGTGGTACGGCGTGTGCGCCGCGAACTCGGCGCCACAGGTGTCCACCGTCTTGAACGTGACACCGGCCCCAACTGCGACGAGCGCGGAGCGGATGTCCTCGGGCCGGACCGGGTCGCCGAACAGGTGGGCCAGCTGCGGGTCGGAGAACCCGAGGCGCTTCAGCCGCCGCCACGCCCTCCGGTCGAGGTCGGCCACCTTCACCCCCAGAGTGACCTGGAGGTCGAGGGCCATCCGGGCATCGGTGACCTTGGCGACCTCCGAGAGGAACCAGGGGTCGATGCCGGTGGCCCCGGACAGCTCATCGACCGAGACGCCTCGGCGGAGCAAGGTCTCCAGCTGGAAGAGCCGCTCGGGAGTAGCCGTGGCCACGGCAGTCAGGAGGTCGTCGGTGGGAACCCGGTCGAGCGCGCTCTCCGCCGGATCGGCATTGAGCCCGGCCCGTCCCTGCTCGAGCGAGCGGACGGCCTTCTGCAGCGACTCCGGGAAGGTGCGGCCGATCCCCATGACCTCGCCCACCGACTGCATCCGGGTGCCCAGGACGTCGGTCGACCCGGGCAGCTTCTCGAAGGCCCATCGCGGGATCTTGGTCACCACGTAGTCGATGGTCGGCTCGAACGAGGCGGGCGTGGCGCCGGTGATGTCGTTGGTGATCTCGTCCAGCCGGTACCCCACGGCCAGGCGCGCCGCGATCTTGGCAATCGGGAAGCCGGTGGCCTTGGAAGCCAGCGCGGAGGACCGGGACACCCGCGGGTTCATCTCGATGACCATCTGGCGGCCGTCGACCGGATCCACGGCGAACTGCACGTTGGACCCACCCGTCTCGACGCCGACCCGCCGGATGCAGGCGAACGAGGCGTCGCGCATCGCCTGGAACTCGACGTCAGTCAGGGTCTGCGCCGGGGCCACCGTGATCGAGTCGCCGGTGTGCACGCCCATGGGATCGAAGTTCTCGATGGAGCAGATGACGACGCAGTTGTCGGCGTTGTCCCGCATCACCTCCAGCTCGAACTCCTTCTGTCCGGCGATCGACTGCTCGATGAGGACCTCACTGATCGGCGAGGCGTCCAGTCCTTCGGCGGCCAGGCGCACCAGGTGGTCGCGGTCGCGGGCGATTCCGGTGCCCGCCCCGCCCAGGATGTAGCTCGGCCGCACCATGATCGGGAAGCCGATCGACTCGCCGATGGCCAGGGCCTCGTCCAGCGAGTGGGCGAAGCCCGAGGAGGGCACCGACAGCCCGATCTCCACCATGGCCGCCTTGAACTTCTCTCGGTCCTCGGCCGTGGCGATGGCCTCCGGGTTGGCTCCGATCACCTCGACCCCGTAGGCGTCGAGGACGCCGCTTTCGGACAGGGACATGGTCAGGTTGAGCGCGGTCTGACCGCCCAGTGTGGGCAGCAGGGCGTCGGGGCGCTCCCGTTCGATGATGGCGGCGAGCACGTCGGGGTCGAGGGGCTCCACGTAGGTACGGTCGGCCATGCCCGGATCCGTCATGATGGTGGCGGGGTTCGAGTTGGCCAGCACCACCCGGAACTTCTCCTCGGCCAGCACCCGGCACGCCTGGGTGCCCGAGTAGTCGAACTCACAGGCCTGGCCGATGACGATCGGACCGGACCCGATGACCAGGATCGACTCGATGTCCTGGCGGCGCGGCATCAGCCGACCCCGTCCCGGAGCGACTCGGCCCTGGCCCGGGCTCCGGTGGCGTCCATAAGAGCCCGGAACTCCTCGAACAGGTAGCGGGCGTCGTGAGGGCCAGGACCGGCCTCGGGGTGGTACTGGACGCTGAACACCGGGGCGTCCGTGTTCGCCAGGCCCTCGATCACCCCGTCGTTGAGATTGACGTGGGTGATCTCGGACGAAGTCAGGGAGCCCTCGGCGACCGCGTAGTTGTGGTTCTGCGAAGTGATCTCGACCCGACCGGTCGACAGCCGCTTCACCGGGTGGTTGCCGCCGTGGTGGCCGAAGGGGAGTTTGTAGGTGGACGCGCCCAACGCCGTGGCCAGCAGCTGATGGCCCAGGCAGATCCCGAATACCGGTACCGTCCCGTCCTCGACCAGCACCCGGATCTGGTCGATGACGGCCGCCAGGCCCGACGGGTCGCCGGGCCCGTTGGAGAGGAACACGCCGTCGGGCTCCATGCCGAGGACCTGTGCCGCCGGGGTCGAGGCCGGCACGATTGTGACCGTGGCCATCTCTCCGAGCTGGCGCACCATCGCCTCCTTGATGCCGAAGTCGTAGGCGACCACCCGGTAGGGGCCGGTGCCCCGGGTCACCATGGATGCGGTGGTCACCTCGGACACCAGGTCCACCCGGTCGATGGGCAGGGCGGCGCGTGCCGCAGCCAACAGGTCCGCCTCGCCGGACGTGCCGAACGCGCACGACATGGCCCCTCGGTCGCGCAGGTGGCGGGTGAGCCGGCGGGTGTCGACCCCGGTGATCCCGGGCACGGAGAACCGGATGAGGAACTCCTCGAGGCTCCCCGTCGAGCGCCAGTTGCTGGGCCGGTCGGCCAGGTCCCTCACGATGATCCCCCGGCAGTGGGGGCGGGCGGCCTCGTCGTCGGTGGGATTGACCCCGTAGTTGCCGATGTGGGGGTAGGTGAAGGCGATGACCTGGCCGGCATAGGAGGGGTCGGTGATCACTTCCTGGTAGCCCGAGAGCACCGTGTTGAACACCGCTTCGCCCGTGGCCACCCCGCCGTCGGGGAGCGCGCCGATCGCCTCCCCCTCGAACACTGCTCCGTCGGCCAGGGCCAGCAGCGCCTCGTCGCGGCGGGCAGTACCGGAACGGGCGCTCATCGCTGGGCCTCCGCGTCGATGACCACCGGCTCGCCCCGGAACACCGTATGCCGCACCTGGCCGGTGAGCCTGCGCCCCGCATACGGCGTGTTTCGACTGCGGCTGGCCAGTGCCGATGGATCGACCGTCCAGGTGGCCGTGGGGTCGATCACGCACAGGTTGGCCGGTGCCCCGGGCACGATGGGGCCGCCCTGCCCACCGCCGCCGATCGGGTCCAGCCCGACGAGGGCGGCGGGCTGCCAACTGAGCAGGGCCAGGACCCGCTGGAGGGGAAGGTCGAGCTCGCTCACGGCCAGGGCCAAAGCCGTCTGGAGGCCCAGCATGCCCGGTGGGGCCTGGTCGAACGGCAGGTCCCTCGACTCGGGGGCGTGCGGTGCGTGGTCGGTGGCGATCGCATCCACGGTGCCGTCGGCCAGCCCGAGCTTCACCGCCTCCACATCGGACGCCGGGCGCAGGGGCGGGTTCACCCTGAACAGCGGGTCGAAGCCGGCAGTGGCAGCTTCGGTCAGCGAGAAGTGGTGGGGGGCGACCTCGGCGGTCACCGCCAGTCCCTCGGCCTTGGCCCGGCGGACCATCTCGATGGAGACCGCGGTCGACAGGTGCAGGAAGTGGATGCGGCCCGCGGTGGCCCTGGTCAGGGCGATGTCCCGGGCCACCATCACCTCCTCGGCTGCCGCGGGCATGCCGGGAATGCCCAGCCGACTCGACCAGGCGCCTTCGTGCATGGCCCCGTCGCACGCCAACGAGCCGTCCTCGCAGTGCTGAGCCAGGATGACACCCAGGCCCCGGGCGTACTCGAGGGCCCGTCGCATCAGCCCGGCCGACTGGACGCCGGCGCCGTCATCGGTGAAGAGGCGCACCCCGAGGCCGGCGAGCTCGGCCATCGGAGCCAGTCGCTCGCCGAGCCGCCCGACGGTGATGGCCCCGGCCACCGCCACCTCGGCGGTTGCCGAGAGCGAAAGCTCCTGCACGTTGCGGACGGCCTCGGCGGAGTCGAGGGGCGGATCGGTGTTGGGCATGGCCACCACAGCGGTGTACCCACCGAGGGCCGCCGCCCGGGTTCCGGTCTCGATGGTCTCGGTCTCCTCGCGGCCCGGCTCGCGCAGATGGGTGTGCAGGTCGACCAACCCGGGTGCCACGATGCAACCCTCGGCCTCGAGCACCACCGCACCGCGCGGGCTCTCGATCCGTTCCTCCACCGACGCCACCTTCCCGTCGGCCACGAGCACGTCGGCCCGTCGCTCGCCGGTGGTGTCGGAGACGGTGCCGCCCCGGATCACCAGGGTGGGCCCGGACGGCGCCGTTCGGCCGGTGCGCTCAGTCACGGAGGGCCCCTCCGGCCGGCCCCTGCCCGAGCAGCAGGAACAGCACGGCCATCCGGATGGCCACGCCGTTGCTGACCTGGTCGGTGATGAGGGCCGCTGGGAGCTCCGCGACGTCCGAGGCGATCTCCACCCCCCGGACGATCGGTCCCGGGTGGAGGATCAACGCGTCGGGTTGGAGCACCGCGGCCCGTCGGGCGGTGAGGCCGTAGCCGGCGGTGTACTCGCGGAGCGAGGGGACGAACGCCCCACTCCCCCGCTCCGACTGGACACGTAGCAGCGAGACCACGTCGGCCTTGGGCAGGACCGCGTCGAGGTCGTGGCTGACCGAGGCCACCGGCCACCCCTCGAGGGAGGGAGGGAGCAGGGTGGACGGCGCCACCAGGGTGACCTCGGCGCCCATGGCGGTGTAGGCGGCGATCTGGGAGCGGGCAACCCGGCTGTGGCGAATGTCACCGACGATGGCCACCCGGAGTCCCTCCAACCGGGCAAGCCCTTCGTCGCCGCCGCCGAGCGCCTGGCGCACCGTGTAGAGGTCGAGCAGCGCCTGGGTCGGGTGCTGGTGCCAGCCGTCGCCGGCGTTGATCACCACGCAGTGGTCCACCCACTCGGCCACCCGGGCCGGGACGCCCGAGGAGCTGTGGCGGATGATCACCGAGTCGATCCCGATCGCTTCGATGGTCTCGACCGTGTCGCGCAGGGACTCGCCCTTCTTCAGGGAGGAGGACCCAGCGGCAAAGGAGAGGACGTCGGCCGACATGCGTTTGGCCGCCGTCTCGAACGACATGCGGGTCCTCGTGGAGTCCTCGAAGAACAGGGTGGCCACCGTCCGGCCACGCAGCGTCGGCACCTTCGGGTTCGCCCGGCGGCCCACCTCGACGAAGGAGTCCGCCACCCGTAGCACCTCGGTGATCTCCTCGGGGCCGAGGTCCTCCATGCTGAGCAGATGGGTGGGGAAGGCGCTCACCGACTGACCAGCTCCCCGAGGGAGACACCCTCGTCGGAGACGTCCACCATCTCGTCGCGGCTGGTGGGGAGGTTCTTCCCCACATAGTCGGGCCGGATGGGAAGCTCGCGATGGCCCCGGTCGACCATGACCGCCAGTTCGACCACCTGGGCCCGCCCGTACTCCCCCAGGGCATTGAGGGCGGCACGGATGGTGCGGCCGGTGAACAGCACGTCGTCGACCAGCACCACGGTGGATCCGGTCAGATCGAAACTGATATCGGTGACCGCCTCAGGAAGTACCGGCCGGAGGCCGATGTCGTCACGGTAGAAGGCGACGTCCAGCGTGCCCACCGGGATGGTGGCACCCTCGGCCTCGGCGAGCGCCTCGGCCAGGCGCTGGGCGATGCCCACGCCACCCGTCTGCAACCCGATCAGCACGACGTGTTGGAGGCCGCGGTTCCGCTCGGCGATCTCGTGGGCCATGCGGGTGGTCGCCCGGCGGACGTCCTCGGCCGACATGACCTGGGCCCGGGGAACGAACACAGCACCCCGCGGGCGGGTGTGACTGCGCTCTCGTTCGGCCACCAGATCCTCCTGTCCGTTCGGGCCTCACAGGACCCGCTTCACGGTCAGAACCCGACTATACCCGGTCGCTTCGGATCCGGCGACGGTACCGCATTGCCGGAGGTATTGACATAGGGCAACGGGGGTACGCGGAGTTCGGGCCGCGGTGCACGGGGTGCGGGGACTACTCGACGAGCGTGGCCGCGCTCATCTCGGGCGCCGATCCCAGGCCCGGCGGACGGGCTGCCATGAGAAGTGCGGGCACCAACGCCACCACGGTCATGCCCACCACCCACCAGAAGGTGTGGCCGAACGCCGAGGCCAGCGGCTGCACGAATCGCACCCGCTCCGCAAGCGGTGCGGTGGAGACACCCGAGAGGCCGCCGGCCAGGCCATGGATCTGCGTGACGATCTGATGATCGAGCACCACCGCCACCAGGGCCGTGCCGATGGACCCTCCCACCCGCTGCACGATGTTGATGGCCGTTGACGCACGAGGCACCTCGACGTGGGAGAGCGTCTGGTACGCCGCGGAGATGGCCGGCATCATCACGAAACCGAACCCGATCCCCCGGACGAACAGGGACACGGCCAGCAGGGCGAAGCTGGTGTGGGCGCCGAGCTGGGTGTACAGGAGCGTGCCGAGGACGGCCACCAGGAGGCCACCGGGAACGATACGGCCGGCGCCGTAGCGGTCGGTCAGACGGCCGGCCAGCGGCATGACCACCGCGGCCCCGATGCCCTGGGGCGCCATCAACAAGCCGGCGCTCAACGCGCTCTGCCCGCGCACAACCTGGTAGTAGAGCGGGAGCAGCAGCATGCCACCGAACAACGCCCCCCCGAACAGGAACGTGGTGACCGCCGACGATGCGAAGCTCCGGTTGCGGAACAGGAGGACGTCGATCAGCGGCGTGATCTTGGTTCGGAGGGCATGGAGGACGAACCCGGCGATCATGGCCGCCCCCACCACCATCGGGAGCCACACGCTGAGCGGGGATCCCTGCCCCGCCTGGGCCAGGCCGTAGACCAAGAGGGCGAGTCCGGGGGACAGCAGGAGGAATCCGACCACGTCCAGCTTGTGGGCGGCAGTGAGGCGTTCGTGCCCGGGCAGGATCCGTAGGGCGAGCACGATGGCCACGATGCCGATCGGGATGTTCACGTAGAAGATCCAGCGCCACGACACGGTGTCGACGATCAGACCGCCGAGCACGGGGCCGAGAACCGGCCCCAGCAGCATCGGCACGCCCAACACGCTCATGACCCGTCCCATTCTCTGGGGACCGGCCGCGGAGGCCATGATCGACTGGCCGATCGGCATGATCATCCCGCCGCCGAAGCCCTGCAGGACCCGGAAGACGATCAGGCTCTGGATCGACCAAGCCGCTCCCGAGAGAGCGGAGCCGACCAGGAAGAGCGCGAGCGAGACGATCCACATCCGCTTGGCCCCGAAGTGCTCGACGGCCCACCCGGTCAACGGGATGACAGTGGCCAGGGCCAGGAGGTACCCGGTGCTCACCCACTGGACGCTCGACAGCGGGGCTCGGAAATCCCGGGCCAGCGTGGCGATGGCCACGTTGACGATGGTGGTGTCGAGGATCGACATGATGGTCCCGATCACCACGACCAGGGCCAACCGCTTCAGATGCGGATCGAGCCCGGTGATTCCCGTGGAGACGGGAGCTCTGTCGGGCGCAGGTTCCGGAGCGCTGTCGGTGATGTCGCTTGGTGCCACGTCACTCCTTGCTCGTCCAACCGCCACTCGTCCTGCCGCCGGTGCATCGACCGTCGACGGCGGCCGTCCACCTCCCGAGAGGCCACTGCACCGCACGGGACACCAGGGGCTGCATCCCGCCCGGGACGCAACCATCCGGCACCACGGTGCGGCACCCCGATCGTAGGGGAACGTTGCGCTCGGCCGGTCGGCGGCGGGAGCTCCTCTGGTCAGCCCCGGATCTGCACGGCCAGGGTGGCCAGCACCCCGTTGACGAAGCGGCCCGAGTCGTCGGTGGAGTAGGCCGAGGCCAGCTCCACGGCCTCGTTGAGGATCACGGCCGTCGGGATGTCCGGGCGCTCCAGCAGTTCGGCCACCGCCAGGCGGAGCACGTTCCGGTCCACCACGGCCATCCGGTCGAGGTCCCACCCGATGGCGGCGGCGTCGACCAGGCCGTCGATCTCGGTTCCACGCGACTCCACGGTTCGCACCAGGGTGGCGGTGAACGGATCGGGCTCCACCATCAGCGCATCGAGCACCACCGAGGGAGAATCACCTTTCAGCTCCGCCTCGTAGAGGAGGGTGAGGGCCCGTTCGCGGGCTTGGTGGCGGGGTGCGGGTTCCATGGTTGCGTCATCGTGATGCTGCGTACTGCGTGCTCGAGCGGCTGCGTGCTCGGGTGGCAGCGGCGGTCAGCCACGAGGGCGCCGTCCCGATGGCGGTGGGCGTGCCCTCCGGCCGGTCGGTGGTCGGCCACTGTCGGCGCCCTGCGCCTGGCGCCTGTCGTCAGGCCCGGGTCAGGTACTCCCCCGTGCGGGTGTCCACCTTGATCTTCTCGCCCGGATTGACGAACAGGGGCACCTGGAGGACCAGTCCCGTCTCGAGCGTGGCCGGCTTGCGCGCCCCGGAGACACGGTCCCCCTGCAGTCCGGGTTCGGTGTCGGCTACGGTCAGCTCGACGGCGGCGGGAAGGTCGACGCCGATGATTTCGGTGCCGAAGAACTGCAGCACTGCATCGTCGCCCTCCTTCAGGTAGTTGGCGGAATCCCCGAGGAGTCCGGTCTCCACCTGGAGCTGCTCGTAGGAGCTGGTGTCCATGAACACGTACTCCGATCCGTCCCGATAGAGGAACTGCATCTCTCGCTTGTCGATGATCGCCTGCTCGAGCTTCTCGTCGGCCCGGTAGGTGCGCTCGATGACCGCTCCGGTCCGCTGGTTCTTCAGCTTGGTGCGGACGAAGGCACCGCCCTTGCCCGGCTTGACGTGCTGGAACTCGATGACGTTGAACAGGCCTTCGGGCAGGTTCAGGGTCATGCCATTGCGGAGATCGTTGGTCGAGACGGCCATCAGACGGCAACTTCCTTTGGGAACTGGGTGAGCGAACGGCTGCCGTTCTCGGTCACCACCAGGGTGTCCTCGATGCGGACCCCGCCCGTTCCGGGCAGATACACGCCCGGCTCCACGGTGACCACGGTGCCGGGCACGAGGATAGCAGTAGACCCTGGTCCGACCGATGGCCCCTCGTGGATCTCGAGGCCCACCCCGTGCCCGGTGCCGTGCTCGAATCGGTCCGCCCATCCCGACGAGGCGATGACCTCCCGGCAGACCTGGTCGACCGAGCCGGCCACCGCTCCGGGCGCCACTGCGTCGACGCCGGCCCGCTGTGATGCCGCCACTACCGCGAACACCTCGGCCATCCCGCCCGATGGGGTGCCACCGACCCAGAAGGTGCGGGTCATGTCCGAGCGATAGCCGTCGAACACCGCACCGAAGTCGACCACCACCGGGTCGCCCACTCCGATCGGGCGGTCGCCGGGGCGCGCATGGGGCTTGGCCGAGTTCTCGCCGGAGGCCACGATGGTCTCGAAGGCACGGTCCTCCGCCCCCCGCTCACGCATGGCGTGGTCCAGAGCGGCGGCGAAGCGGGACTCGGTCAGCGTTCCGCCCGTCCCGCTGCCGGCGGCGGCCAACAGGGGAAGCACGTCGGCGAGGGCTTCGTCGGCAATGGCGGCGGCACACTCCATCCGGGCCACCTCACCGGCGTCCTTGGCCATGCGCAGGCCCTCGACCAACCCTCTCGTCGCCAAGAGCTCGATCCCCACGAAGAGGTCGTCCCACGACCGCTGCGCCGACCAGGTGACGTGGTCGGCCTCCAGGCCGAGCGACCGGATAGCGCCCGATTCGACCACCAGCGCCTCCCGCTGGGCGTGCACGCCACCGATACGGATCTCGATGTCCGCGTCTACGCCGACAGCGGACAGCTGCTCGAGTGCCTGGGTGCGGTACCTCCCGTCCGAGGTCAGCAGTGCATGGTCACCGGTCACCAACAGGAGGCCTGCCGAACCGGTGAACCCGCTCAGCCACCGGATGCTTGTGGCGTTGGTGACCAGCAGTCCGTCCACCGGTCGCCCGTCGGCTCCCGCCCGGTCGAGGAGCGCCCTCAGACGATCGAGCCGGCCCGCCACCTCGAGTGGCGCCAGGGGCGCCGCCCCGTTCACTGCGCTCGGGTCGCGTTGAGCATCCTGACCACTGCCTCGACGGCCAAGGGATAGCCCAGCCCTCCGAAGCCGGCGATGGACCCGTCGGCCACCGGTGCGATCGTGGAGACATGCCGGAACGGCTCGCGGGCCGCCGGGTTGGAGAGATGGAGCTCCACCACCACGCCGGCGAACGCAGCCAGGGCATCGTGGAGCGACCACGAGGTGTGCGAGAGGGCCCCCGCGTTGACGATGATGGCGTCCGCCCGGCCCCGGGCCGCATGGACGGCCTCCACCAGTGCTCCCTCGTGATTCGTTTGGAAGTGCTCGAGTGAGTACCCGAGTTCCTCCGCTGCGGCACGGGCCGCGGCGACGTGGTCGTCGAGAGTGTCGGACCCGTAGACGGCCGGCTCGCGCTCGCCCAGCAGATTGAGATTCGGTCCGGACAACAACACGATCAACCTGCTGCTCGTCACTGTCCTCGACCACCCTCCCGATGCTGCATCTCTGCAAGGGTAGCGACCACGTCGGTCCGGTCGATGCCACGCACGACCTCGACGCCATCGGGGCCGTCCAGCACGAACGTGAGATCGTGGTTCGCCTTCTTGTCCCGGGACATGAAGGACAACAGCCGGCCCGGGTCGACTTCGGCCGGCAGCAGCGGCGACAGGTCGAACGCCCCCACCACCTGCCGGTGCAGTTCTGCCCGCTCGTCGTCGATGCGGCCCAGCCTGCGGGCCAGCAGGCCGGCAAAGACCAGGCCGATGGCCACCGCCTCTCCGTGCCGCAGGTCGGATCCCGACTCGGCACCGAAGGCGGAGGCCTCGAGTGCGTGGGCCAGGGTGTGCCCGTAGTTGAGGACCATCCGCCGATCGCCCTCACGCTCGTCCGCAGTCACCACCTCGGCCTTGATGGCGACACACCGGGCCACCTGCTCGTCCAACGGCAGGTCGAGAAACGAGGACGCGGACCGGTCGTCGAAGCCGGCCTTGCCCCCGAGGAACGCATACTTGGCCATCTCGCCGCGACCCGACGCCCACTCGCGTGGGGGCAGCGTGGACAGGACCTCGGTGTCGCACAGGACGGCCTTGGGTTGCCAGAATGCACCGACCAGGTTCTTCCCCTCCGGGATGTTGACGCCGGTCTTGCCGCCGATGGCGGCATCGACCTGTGCGAGCAGCGAGGTGGCGACGTTGACGTACGCGATCCCACGTTGGAACGAGGCTGCGGCGAATCCGGCCAGGTCGGTGACGACGCCACCCCCGACGGCGACTACGACATCGGATCGGCTGAGCCCGGCCCGGGCGAAGTCCCGACAGAGGTCCTCGACGACGGCCAGAGACTTGGCCTGCTCCCCGTCGGGCACGTTGAACCGGTCGGACGGGATACCCGGGTCCACGGAGACCCCGATGCCGGCCTGGGTGACGATGGCGGCCCGGGCGGCATCGGGCAGCACCGCAGCCAGGATGCCGGCCAATTGCCGGCGGGTATCGTCGCCGATCAAGACGTCGTAACGGCGCTCCCCCAGCTCCACGGGCACCGACCTCATCGGCCGCCTCCGGTCTCGAGGCCCGCGGCGGCGAGCACGCGGTCCACCACCTCGGCGGGGGCGAGGTCGTCCACGTCCACCACCGCCGCCGCCACCGATGCGTACAGGGGCCGGCGGACGGCGTCGAGCTCGCGCATGGCACGAGCCGGATCCTCACCGAGCAACGGCCGCCCGTCGCCACTGCCCACCCGTCCGGCCAGGGTCGCGGGGTTCGCACGCAGCCACACCACCGTGCCCGAACCGGCCAGAAGGCTCCGGTTCGCCTCCGACAGGACCACCCCACCTGCAGCCGACACCACCACCGGTTGGTCCCCGGAGAGTGCTCCGACCAGCACGCGGGTCTCCTCCGCCCGGAAGGCGTCCTCGCCGCGCTCGGCGAAGAGTTCGGGGACGGTGCGCCCCGTTTCGGCCATCACCTGGGCGTCGGAGTCCAGGTACCCCCAGCCGAGTCGCTCGGCCGCCAGGCGGCCGACGGTCGACTTCCCGGCGCCCATCATGCCCACCAGGATGAGACGGTCAACCATCGGCCGGGAGCAGAGGTGCCGCAGACGGGGTCTCCCCCAGTGCGGCCAGGTAGCCCTGGCGGTTGCGTCGGAACTCCTCGACCGAGTCACCGCCGAACTTGCGGAGCGCCTCGGAGGCGAGCACCAGGGCGGTCATCGTCTCGGCCACCACCCCCATGGCCGGCACCGCGGTGACGTCGGTGCGCTCCTTGAACGAGACGGTCGACTCCTTGGTCACCACGTCGACGGTTCCGAGCGTGGGCCGGTTCAAACTGGCCAGCGGCTTCATCGCCACCCGGGACACGATGGGGGATCCGGTGGAGATCCCGCCCTCGATTCCCCCGGCGCGGCTGGTGTCGCGTAGATAGCCCCCTCCGAGCAGCGCAGCGGTTTCCTCGTCGTCGTCCCTGGCGATCCGGATGGCATCGTGGGCCTCGGAGCCCCGGAGCCCCGCAACCTCCCATCCGTCGCCGAACTCGACCGCCTTGACCGCCTGGATGCTCATCAGAGCCTGGGCCAGCAGGGCGTCGAGGCGCCGATCCCAGTGCACGTGGCTCCCGAGACCCACCGGTGCCCCGTAGGCGATCACCTCGGCGACGCCTCCCAGCGAGTCGCCGGCCTTGGCCGCCGCCTTGACCGCCGCGATCATCCGCGCCTCGGCGCCCGGGTCGGCGCAGCGCACCTGGGACTCGTCGATGCGGGCCAGGTCGGCCACGGTCGGTCGGGACCCGACCGCGGCCCGCTCGGGACCGAGTTGCACGATGTGGCTGATGACGTCGATACCGATCTGCCACAGCAACAACTTGGCCAGCGTGCCGGCGGCCACCCGGGCCGCCGTCTCGCGAGCAGAGGCCCGTTCGAGCACGTCGCGGGCATCGTTGAGCCCGTACTTGAGCATCCCCGCCAGGTCGGCGTGCCCGGGTCGGGGCTGGGTCAGCATCTTCGACGGGAGCCCGGGGCTCGCCGACATCTCGGTCTCCCACTTGGGCCATTCGGTGTTGGCGATCTCGATGGCCACCGGTGACCCGAGGGTCCGCCCGTGGCGGATGCCCCCGACGAGGGTCACTTCGTCCACTTCGAATCGCATCCTGGGGCCACGACCGAACCCCAGGCGGCGCCGGGAGAGGCCGTGCTGGATGTCCCCTGCCGTCACCAGCAGGCCGGCGGGCAGACCCTCGACGATCACCACGAGGGCCCGACCATGGGATTCACCGGCAGTCAGGTAGCGCAGCATTCAGGCAAATCTACTCGGGCCGACCGGCATTCCGACCTGGGGTGCACCGGTACCGCAGATCACGATCCGGCATGGAACAGGCTCTGGGCCAGGTGTCCGCCCCAGAGGACGGCGATCACCGCCCCGACGGCGAGGGACGGCGCGAACGGGATCCGGGTCTTGCGGCCCGTCGAGGAGACGACCATCATCACCAACCCGAACACCATCCCCATCACGAACCCGGCCAGAAAGGCCACGTAGGCGTGCAACAGGCTGAGGTAGCCGACCGTCAGGCCGATGACTCCGGCCAGGCGCACGTCGCCGAAGCCCATGCCCCGCGGGACGAACCACCAGATGAGGAAGAAGATGCCGAAGGCGACGGCCCCGGCGATGACCGAGCCGATCAGGCTGTGCCATGCGTGGTCCACCGCCGAGGTCGCCACCAGCAGCGGGACGATGAGGGCCAGCGCGGGGTAGAGCAGACGGCGGGGCACCAGCCGATGGGAGAGGTCGGTGACGGAGACCGCCACCAGCATCGCGAAGAAGACGCAGAACGGCGCCAGGATCAGATCGGCGCCGAAGTGTCCGGCTGCCGCTCCGAACAGCCCGCCGGTGACGATGGCCGATCCCACCATCCGGCCGGGGGAACGGCCGGACGGCAGCAGATCCCGGGCCGGGCCCTCCGTCTGAGGCACCTCGACCCCACTCCGGGTGTCGTCTCCCGACGGCGGCGCATCGGCCGCCCCCGGCTGCCCGGCCACCGGCTCCGCATCGCCGATGTCGGCACGCCCGGCGGTCTCGGCGTGCTGGTGGGCAGCGCGTTCCTCCGCGCGTTCCTCGTCCCGGCGGCGATCATCGGCCGCCCGGCTCCGATCGGCCAGTTGTTGGCCGATCGGATCGAGAGCAGCCCCGATGACCAGGCCGGCCACCGAGGAACCGGCGATGAGCAGCGTCTCCACCCCTGGCAACGTACTGGACGGGCGTCGCAGAAACGGGCATCGTGGTCGGATCATGGAGACTCGCACCTTCGACCTCGTCGTCCCCGCTGGCACCATGCCCTGCTACGAAGCGCTGCCGGAGCCCGAGGGCACGCCCATTCGCGGCGCCGTGGTGGTCGTCCAGGAGGCGTTCGGCGTCAACGGCCATATCGAAGACGTGACCCGCAGGTTCGCCGCTGCCGGCTTCCACGCCGTGGCTCCACATCTCTTCCACCGCACCGGCTCACCGGCCCTCGGATACGACGACTTCAGCCTGGTCATGCCCCACATGCAGGCACTCAGCGACGTCGGCATCCTCGACGACGTGGGCGCCGCTGTCGGGTACCTCCAGGGCGCCGGATGGTCCGGCGGTCAGATCGGGGTGGTCGGGTTCTGCATGGGGGGCAGGGTCACCTTCCTCGTGGCCGGCACCATGCCCCTCGGGGCGGCCGTGGGGTTCTACGGCGGAGGGATCGTCACCGGCCGGAGTGAGGCCATGCCGTCGCTGCTCGGTCTCGTCGCGGAGATGCCCACTCCCTGGCTGGGCCTGTTCGGCGACGCCGACCAGGGCATCCCCGTCGAGGACGTGGAACGGCTCCGAGAGGAGCTCGCCACGAACTCGCCGGTCGACACCGAGATCGTCCGGTACCCGGGGGCAGAGCACGGTTTCCACTGTGACGCGAGGCCGTCGTACTCCCCCGAAGCAGCCGAAGACGGCTGGAGGCGGACCCTCGAGTGGCTCGACGCCCATCTGGACGCACCGGCACGATGAGGACCGCAGGCCACGCGCACCCCCCTCACCGGGGGGAATCTCCGGCCTGAGGCCACCCCGGCCGACGAGCGGGTTACGAGGCCGATCACTCGACCGCCACCGGGAATTCTGCCCGGGAACCAGCCCGCTGAAGCCTAAAGCTCCCCCTGGATCCGGTCGATGCTCCAAGCATGCTCAGAAGTGGCCTCGGCCGAGCGAGCAGCGTGCTGGATCCAGACGATGAGCGAAACCTGGCCAGGCTGCTCGGCGACCTTCCCGACATCGTCTTCGTGGTCGACTCCGGCGGCCGACTGCGGTGGGTGAACCATGCCGGTGAGTCCCTGTTCGGCCGCACGCTCCACGACTCGATCGGCCTGTCGGGACTCGACTACGTCCACCCTGACGACCTGGAACTGGTCCTGCGCTCGCTCACCAGCGTGCAGAACAAGGAGATCGGTACGCCGATCGAGATCCGCTTCCGGACGCCCGCTGGGTGGCGACTGATGGAACTGGTCGGTACGCCGGTGGCCTGGCTCGAGGAAGGTGCGGTGCTCCTCGTACTGAGGGATCTGACGCAGCGCCGACGTTTCGAGCTCGTCCACGATCACGACGCCCGCTTCCGGTCCATCGTGCAGAACTCGGCAACGGTCACCATGCTGGTCTCGCCGGACGGCATCGTCGAGTCGGTGTCCGGGGCGCTCACTCGTCTGGTGGGACAAGACCCGGAGCTCGTCGAGGGACGACCGTTGGCCGAACTGGTGCGCGAAGAAGACCGTCCAGCCGTCGCATCCGCGCTGGAGCGCGCATCGCGGGGAACCTCGGCTGCCGCTCCGGTGACCGTCTCGTTGGACCTCCTGCGCCACGGGGGCAACGGGACGGTGCCGTTCGAACTCGCCCTCGTGAACCTGATCGACGATCCGACCGTCGGAGGATACGTGGTCTCCGGTCACGACATCACGGCGCGGACCCTTGCCGAGACCGACCTGCACAACACCCTTTCGCTCCTGACGGCGACACTGGACGCCACCGCCGACGGGATTCTCGTCGTCGACGGCAATGGCCGCTTCGTCAGTTTCAACCATCGGTTTGCCGAGATGTGGCACCTGCCCGACTGGATCTTGGAGCAGCGGGACGACCCGACGGCGATTGCATTCGTCCGCGATCAGCTGGTCCAGCCGGACTCGTTCGTGGCCAAGGTGGACGAGCTCTACGAGGATCGCGAGGCCGAGAGCTTCGACCTCCTCGAGTTCACCGACGGCCGGGTGTTCGAGCGCTACTCGAAACCCCAAAAGGTCGACGGCACCATCGTCGGACGCGCGTGGAGCTTCCGTGATGTGACCGACCGCAAACGGCTCGAGGAACGCCTCTCCTACCAGGCGTTCCACGACTCATTGACCGACCTCGGCAATCGGGCCCTCTTCCAGGACCGCCTCGAGCACGCCGTCGAACGGATCGGACGCACCCATGGTCATCTCGCCGTCCTCTTCCTCGACGTGGACAACTTCAAGAAGATCAACGACACCCTTGGGCACTCGGCAGGTGACGAGTTCCTCCACGCCATGGCCGGGGGCCTCGTCCAATGCCTGCGCAAGGCCGACACTGCGGCGCGCCTCGGGGGCGACGAGTTCGGCGTCCTCGTCGAGGAGCTCGCTGACCCGGAGGACGCCGTCACCTTGGCCGAGCGCATTCTCCAGGCGACACGCGGGATGCTGAAGATCGCCGGCGCGGATGCGGCGGCGACGGTGAGCATCGGGATCGCGTTCGACATGGCCGGCATCACCGGCGATCAGCTGCTGATCAACGCTGACCTTGCCATGTATGCCGCCAAGGAACGCGGCGGGGACTGTTACGCGGAGTTCGTGAATGCAATGCACGACACTGTCGGCAGGCCCTCTTGAACGAGCTGCCGGGGCCGCTGCCCTCGGCGACCGTGTCGACCGGTGGTGACTAGCTGTGGGCCGGCTCGTAGTAGGGGTTGGTGCCGTCGGCATGGTCGGTGACGTCGACGATGTTGGCGATCTCGGGGATAGCCTCACGAAGGATCACCTCGATCCCCTGCGACAGGGTGGCCTTGGCCATGCCGCACCCTTGACACCCACCGCTGAGTCGTAGGTAGACCGAGGCCTCCTCGACGGCCACCAGATCGGCCCGGCCCCCGTGGGAGGCGATGCTCGGGTTCACCTGTTCCTCCAGCACCGAGACCACCCGTCGCGCCAACGGATCGGAGAGTTCGACTTCCGGGGTCGAGGCCATGCCCTTGAGGGTCGGAGCGGAAGGGGTGTTCGGGTTCACGACCACCAGCCCGCCCTCGCCAGAGGCGTCGGTGACGAAGTCGAGGGTGGCTCCCTGGAGCCTGCCCACACTCGATTCGGGGACCACGACCGGCAACTCGTCGTCGTACTGCACGACGTCGCTGGTGGTGGCGTCGGAGAGTGCCTGGAAGTACATGTCGTAGGCGTAGGCACCGTTGTTCACGTCGTTGACCTCGAGCCACAGGGCCAGAGAGTCCGACTCGGACTCGTTGGTCAGCACCTCGAGCACGGAGGCACGCGCCTCGCCGGTGATCGCCAGCACCGGACGGATGTCCTCACCGTCTTCACCCATGCCTGTCATCATAAGGCGGTGTCGACATCCAACAAGCACGTCCCGGCGGAAACCCACGAGTGGGTCAGCTTCGACGACCCCGGCGAGGAGCGCACCTGGCTCTTCGACGTCACCTTTCTGTCCAGCCGCTGGACGTGCATCTTCGGGCACGGTTGCCAGGGGGTGCTGACCGGCCCGGCACCGGAGCTGGTGCAGGGCTGCTGCTCCTACGGCGCCCACTTCACCGGCAAGAAGGACGCACGCACCGTGGAGCAGTCCGCCGCCACACTGTCGCCGGACATATGGCAGTTCCACAGGCAGGGCCAGAAAGGGGTGGTCAAGAAGCTGCCCGACGGTGACCTCGGAACCCGGCTGGTGGAGGGCGCCTGCATCTTCCTCAACCGCCCCGGGTTCCCGGCCGGGCCCGGTTGCGCGCTGCACCTGGCCGCCGAGGCACAGGGGCGCAGTCACGTCGAGCTCAAACCGGAGGTGTGCTGGCAGCTACCTCTGCGTCGCGAGGACGAGACCTCGCCCGACGGGCGTGTCACGTCGGTGGTCCGGCAGTGGGACCGCCGCCACTGGGGCGAGGGTGGCGAGGAGTTCCACTGGTGGTGCACCGAGGACCCGGCTGCCTTCGTCGGGCACGCACCGGTCTACGTCACCATGCGGATCGAGCTCGAGACGATGGCAGGCAAGAAGGTCTACAAGAGGCTGGCCGCCTACCTGGATGAGCGGACGGCCCCGGACGCCCGGATCACCCTGCTTCCGCACCCGACCGTCCGCCGATGAGGTCAGTGGGGGTACGGGCCGGTGCGGGTCACTCGGCCAGTGGGTCGTCCTCGGCCAACGACGCGTCCCGCGGCGTGGTGCCCAGGATCTCGTCGTAGTCGTCCTCCGTTGCCAGACACCACGCCGCGTGCTTGTCATCCGGCTCGGCACCGCACTCGGGGCAGCGCCTACTGGCGGTCGCGACCGACCGCTTCAGACTGCGCGCTTCTTCGAAGCGGCGATGGCGTCCCTTCTTCACGGCAACAACTCCTCGCCCCACCATGGGTGGCACGGCCCCCGCCCCTCAAGCGCCGGGGTGGCCACCGATCACCAGTGCTCTTGAGTGTAGTGCGGGGTATCGGCGCTCGTCGCGCGTCGGCGCCCCGCTACCATCGCACTGTGCCCGATCAATTCGATCCCGACGCCATGGTCAACCGGTTCCGGGCCCGAGCCGAAGCGGTCCGGTCGCGCGGCCTTCCGCCCGTGGAGGGGCCCGATCGCCAACGGTTCAAGGAGCAGGCGCAGTTGGACTTCATGGACTTCGCCATGCTCGGGGACGCCGAGGCCTCCGTCGAGGACGGGATCCTCACCTTCCGGATCGACCTTCGCCCGGCTGCTCCGCCGACCGACGACTGAGCACCGGGCCGGCCGGGCGCGGGGTCGGCCGCGATGCACTCATCCCCCGTAGTTCAACCGGGTGTCCCTCATCTGCAGGACCGCTGTGGTCTCCTCCTCGGTCCCGGCATCCGACGCGGCCGGTCCCTCTCCGGCGTCGACCACTTCTCCGACGACGAGCACGTGGCTCCCCGGCCCCCCTGCGTCCTCGTCCCACCCGAAGGAGTGGCGAACCTCGCAGGCCAGCCAGGCGAGGGCCGAGGAGAGGCACGGGAGCCCTCCGCTCACTTCGTGCACCGGCACCCCCTGCATCGAGCGGGCGCTCCCGCGCTCGTCGAGTTCCATGTCCTGCACCGGCTTGACGAACCGGCGGATCACCGCACGCTCGGAGCGTGGGAGCACGCTGACCGAAAACCCTCCGCCCCCCTCGATCAGGCTGCGTGTCACCGACCCGGCCTCGACGGAGACCGCCACCAACTTCGGTGCGGTGGCCACCTGCATCACCCAGTTGCAGGTCATCAGGTTGCGTCGCCGGCCGGCACGGCTGCCCACCACGAACAGCCCGGTCGGCATCGACCACAGCACCCGCCGCCGCATCCGGTCGTACTCCTCGGGAGTACGTCCCACGGGGACCGGGCCCACGGCGCGGTCAGGAAGCGGCATCGCCGCTCCGGACATCCGTCACCGGCCCGACCGGGCCACCCACCTGGTCATCGATCACCCGGCGAATGGATCCCCTCCAGCGTCGGTCGGATTCGTGGTGGAGGTCGACGGCATGTGCCCGGTGATGGCCTCGATGCGGCCGACCGCAACGGCCAGCAGCGGAGCCATCTTGCGGCGCTCGGATGCCGAGCGCCGGAGGAGCGCAGCGTTCCCCGACGCGCCCTTGTAGCAGTCGTCGCCGGCGGCCGACGCGTCCACGTAGGCGTTGTTCAGATCGTTGGTCAGTTGGTCGTCCGGCGTCGGGAGGTTGCCGATGGCTGTCTGGGCATCGTTGGTCAGCAGAGCGCACACGGTGCGTATGGCGGCCGGGGCGTTGTGCTGGGACAGCGCCAGGTCCACGTTGCGACCGTCCACCTCGAGTGTCCCGATGGCTCCCCCGCCCCCGCCGGTGACCCACGAATCGATCTGCGCCGACGGCGTGCCCGAGTGCTCCAGGCTGGCGCAGCCCGCCAGGCCGGCGGAGCCGAAGAGGACGGCTGCCGCCACGAGTGCCGGTCGCAGCGCCGGGCGGAGGCCCACGCCGGCCGCGCGTGGCGTCCGGGAAGTCAAGCGGGGATACCCGTCCAGTCCGGACGCCACGACGGATCGAGCTGGCGCAGGAACTGGGCGCAACGCTCCTCTTCGGCGTGTTCGCCGATCCCCCCGGCCGCGGACCGCAGGCCGTCGAGGCAGCGCAGGAACCCGCGATTGCTCTCGTGGGCCCAGCGCACCAACCCGGAGCCCTTCCACCCGGCACCCCGCAGGGCGTCGAGGCCCCGGTGGTAGCCCACCCGGAAGCAGGCGTAGGCCTCCACGTCGTCCCGGGCCAACGAACCGAGGGCCGCCCAGGCTGCGAGGGACATCGGATCGGATCGGACGACGTCGGAAACGGCATGGCGGCGGCGGTCGGCGGGCTGGGTGAGGGCCGACTCGAGCCCGACTCGAACCGCATCGGGCTCTGACGGCAGGATCGTCTCGGGCAGGCCCGCGGTCAGCCGGACGGGCGACGTGTCGGACGGTGGCGGGCCGGGGAAGCTCATGTCCGACAGTGTAGGACCGGGCCCGACGGGGCCAGGGTCGCCGGAAAGCGCCGACCACCGCCGGCCCGGCCGTCAGCCGAAACGCACCAGCCGGTACTCCTTCTTGCCCCGACGGAGCACCACGTACCGCCCCGCCAGCAGATCGTCCGGGCCGATCAGGCGGCCCGGGTCACCCTCACGCCGGTTGTTGACGTAGGCACCCCCCTGCTCCACGGTGGTCCGGGCCCTGCCCTTGGAGGGGGCGATGCCCGTCTCGACCAGGAGATCTACGAGCGGCACCCCCTGGCCATCCAGGCGCCCGCGGGAAAGTGCGGTCGACGGTGCGTCGGCGAAGACGTCGAGGAGGGTGCGCTCGTCCAGCATCGCCACTTCCTCGCCGAAGAGCGCGGCAGCGGCATGTTCGGCCCGCCCGGTCTCGGCGGGACCGTGGACCAGGGTGCACACCTGTCGGGCCAACCCCCGTTGCGCCTCGCGCCGTTCGGGGTGCTCCGCGGTGGCCGCATCGAGCTCGAGGATCGCCCCGTGGGGCAGGAAGGTGAAGTAGCGGAGGTACTCGCCGACCACCTCGTCCTCGCTCCGGAAGAAGAACTGGTAGAGCTGGTAGGGACTGGTCCGCTCGGGGTCGAGCCACACCGTGCCGGTCTCGGTCTTGCCGAACTTGGTGCCGTCGGACTTGAGCACCAGCGGCGTGGTCAGCCCCCAGGCCTCCTGGCGGCGTACCTTTCGGATCAGCTCGATCCCCATGGTGATGTTCCCCCACTGGTCGCTCCCTCCCAGCTGGAGCCGGCATCCGAAAGCATCGAACAGGTGGAGGAAGTCGAAGGCCTGCAGGAGCATGTAGCTGAACTCGGTGTAGGAGATGCCCTGGTCGGCGCGTGACAGGCGCGACCTCACCGAGTCCTTGGCCACCATCTGGTTGACCGTGAAGTGCTTGCCCACGTCACGCAGGAAGTCGAACAGGTGCATCGGCTGGAGCCAGTCGGCATTGTCGACCAGCAGGGCCCGCGAGCCCTCGTCGCCCCCGCCGAACTCGATGAAGCGCTGCAGCTGCCCGTGGATTCCCTCCAGGTTGGCCTGCAGTTCCTCTGCGGACAGCAGGGACCGCTCCTCGGACTTTCCCCCCGGGTCCCCGACGAACCCGGTGCCTCCCCCGGCCACGGCGATGGGGCGGTGGCCGGCCAGCTGCAGCCGCCGGAGGTTGCAGACCTGGAGGAGGTGTCCCACGTGCAGGCTGTCCGCCGTGGGGTCGAACCCGCTGTAGGCGGTGATCCGGTCGGCGTTCAAACGGCCCTCGAGGGCGGGGTCGGTCATCTGATGGATCAGTCCGCGGAAGCGGAGGTCCTCGACAAGGTCGGCCATCTTCTCAGCCTGCCACGTCGCCGTCGCAGGCACGGACGCTACGATCATCATCCGGTTCGCCCGGACCGATCCGCCAAGCAACGGCCAGGAGAGCTCCATGCTCAACCCCTACCTCCAGGACAATTTCGCACCGGTGTCCGAGGAGCGGAGCGACGACCACGAGCTCCCCGTCACCGGTGTCATCCCGCCCGACCTCGACGGGCGGCTCCTGCGCAACGGGCCCAACCCGGTTATCGTCCCCGCCGACCAGGCCGACTACCACTGGTTCAGCGGCGACGGCATGATCCACGCCATCTCCCTCGCTGGGGGAAGGGCCACCGGCTACCGGAACCGGTGGGTCCGCACCAGATCACTGGCTGCAAAGGTCGGCACCGCGCCACCCCGGGGCCCGAGCGAACCGATCGACGGCCCCGCCAACACCCACGTCATCCGGCACGCCGGCAGCACCCTCGCCCTGGTCGAGTCGGGATTCCCCCACGCCGTCTCCCCCAGCCTGGAGCGGGCCCGGATCCACGACTTCGACGGCGGATTGGCCTCACCGATGACCGCCCACCCCAAGCTCGACCCGGACACCGGCGAACTGGTCTTCTTCGGCTACGACGTCTTTGGGCCGCCGTTCCTCCGCTACCACGTGGTCGATGCCGGGGGGAACCTGGTGCGCACCGAGGACGTCGGGATCCCCCGGGCCACGATGATCCACGACTTCGGGGTGACCGCTACCCGAGCCGTCTTTCTCGACCTGCCGGTCGTCTTCGACCTCGGGCTCGCCGCCGCCGGACGGTCCCTTCCCTTCCGGTGGATGCCCGAGGCAGGGGCCCGGGTGGGAGTGATGCCCCGGTCGGGGAGGGACGCCGACATTCAGTGGATCGGTGTCGACCCGAGCTACGTCTTCCACGTGCTCAACGCCTATGACGAGGGCGACTCGGTGGTTATGGACGTCGTCCGCTACGACCAGGCCTTCGACACCGCGCCCGGCGAGGTTATCGCCAGCGAGCTGCCCGTCCTGACCCGCTGGACCATCGACCTGCCCACCGGAAGGGTCGCCGAAGAGCGACTCGACGACACCGGCGTCGAGTTCCCGCGGATCGACGAGGCCGTGGCCGGGAGGCGGCACCGCTACGGCTACTGCGCGCTGCTGGGCGACCGGGCCGAGGAGTGGACCTTTCCGGGGCTCGTCAAGTACGACTTCCAGCGCGACGAGGCGACCCGATTCGTGCCCGGCGAGCACCGCTCCGTGGGGGAGCCCGTCTTCGTGCGGGCCGCCGACGGCCGGGCGGAGGGCGAGGGGTGGGTGCTCAGCCTCGTCTACGACGCCGCCCGGGACGCCAGCGACCTGGTCATCCTCGATGCCACCTCGTTCGGCGGGCCGCCGGTGGCCACGGTGCACCTCCCGGCCCGGGTGCCGTTCGGCTTCCACGGATCGTGGGTGCCCGCGGACTCGTGACCGAGGTGCACGCCCGGCGCCTGCCAGGTGACGCCAGTACCTCCGCCGTCCATGGGAGGATGGTCATCCCGCAGCGGACGTATCCGTGACCGGCGCCCGCGGGTCGGAACGCCGATCGGGCGGGACCCAACCAACCGTGCCTCCCACCGACTCCTCCCTGCCGCCCGGCTCCCGGCCGTCCGGTCGATCCTCCGGCCGGCCCACCGGCCGTCCGCGTGGGTCGACCCCGGGTTCGACCCGGCAGGCCAGCACCTCCTCGCCGTTTTCCGGGCCGATCCTGGGCGGCCAGGTGGCCATCCCCACCAAGCGGGAGCTGCGGAGGGCCAAGAAGCGTCGTCGTCGGCCGGCCGAACGGATCCTGCGCGGGCTCATCGTGGTGGTCGTCCTGCTGCTGGTCGTGGCCGGCCTCGGATACGGGTACGTCCACTACCAGTGGAGCAAGGTGTCCTCGAGCCCGTGCGCCACCTGCGTGGTGGCAGCCAGCGGCCAGCCCTACAACGTGCTGCTGATCGGCTCCGACAGCCGGGTCGGGGAGACCCCGGCAGAGGCCCAGCAGTTCGGGAACGCCACCAATGCCGGCGGGCAGCGCAGTGACACCATCAAGATCATCCGCGTCAACCCCTCCACCGGGACGGCCTCGTCCCTCTCCATTCCCCGGGACACGTATGTGACGCTCTCCGGTATGCCGGCGGACAGCCAGCTGTCGCCCCAGAACAAGATCAACGCCGCCTTTGGCAGCGGTCCCGACGCGCTGATCAAGACCATCGAGAACACCTTTGGGATCCCGATCAACCATTACATCGTGGTGAGCTTCTTCGGGCTCCAGGACGCCGTCAACGCGCTGGGCGGCATCTCGATGGACTTCCCCTCTCCCGTGCGCGACCAGGACTGCTCGACCGGGGTCTGCTACAACAACTCGGGGCTCGACATCCCCACCGCGGGCTGCCAGGTACTCGACGGGCAACAGGCCCTCGCCCTGTCGCGGTCGCGTTATTTCCAGTACTACGCGGACGGGCAGTGGAACTCCGACCCCACCTCGGACATCGGGCGGATCGAACGCCAGAACCTGATCATCTCGGCCGCGCTGGACAAGGCCAGGTCCACTTACAACCCACTGCGGCTGAACACGCTGTTCAGCTCGGTGGTCCACGACTTCAGCAAGGACGACGCACTCTCGGCCACCGACCTGCTGTCCCTGGCCGAGCGGTACCACGCCTTCTCCGGCTCCGATCTCCAGGCCTACACACTGCCCACAGCCGGCGCCACCTCGGCGGTGGCCGGAGATGTCGAGGTGGTCCAGCCCGACCAGGCCGCACAGACGCTCACCCAGTTCCTCGGGGGGGCCCCGGGGCCGATCGTCACGCCGCCCCTCGACGCCTACGGCGTGCCACTGACCCTGCCGGTGACCACCACCACCGCGCCCAGCCAAGCCGCTCAGTCGCCGGCGTCGGGCGGGGGAACGGCCACCACCACTCCCGCACCGCCCGGGGCGTCGATCCCGTCCTACGACCCCCGGCCCTGCTGAGCCGGCTCCTCTGCGTCCACCGCGTCGACCGCGTCGACGATGGCCGCGTTGAGCCGGTGGTGGACGGCCACGTTCTCGGATCGGCCCGGTAGCCGTACCCGGATGACCGAGGACCCGCCGCCGGCGAGCCGTCGGTCGAGCGCCTCCTCCAACCCGGCGGGGTCGGCCCCACCGTCCAGGTCGTCCACGGGCCAACCGAAGCCGGCGGCGACCGCGGCGACGTCCGGGCTCTGCGGGGTACCGAAGAGACGGTCGAACGTGGCCGCGTCGAGGGCCGACGCCGGATCGAGGAACGAGAAGATCCCCCCGCCACCGTTGTCGGCAACCACGACGATCAGTGGGATGTCCGAGCCCTCGGACCCCACCAGAGCGGAGACATCATGGAGGAAGGCCAGGTCGCCGACAAAGGCCACCACGGGCCCGGGAGCGCCGATCGCCACGCCCAGGGCGGTGGACACCACCCCGTCGATCCCGTTGGCCCCCCGGTTGGACAGCACCCGGGGCGGCCGGCTGCGGGGTGCGGCGAAGGCCTCGACGTCACGCACGGGCATGGAGGAGGACACCACCAGGGTCGCCTCGGACGGCACCCGGGAGAACAGTCGGTAGGCCAGGGCCGGCTCGGTCAGTGGTCCGCCGTCCCCGGACCGTTCGGTTCCACCGGACAGTTCGGCGGTGATCGCCGCCCACGCCCGCGCCTCGGCCCGACACCACCGGTGCCACCAGTCCGCTTCCCCCTGCCGGGCCTGAGGGCCCTCCCCGTCGGCGGCCGCATCGGGCGGATGCCGGTCGAGCAGGTGGCCGGCCAGGTCGAGACAGAACGATGTCGGGTCCGACCGGACGAACGTGGATGTCGTCCGCTGGGGATCGGACCACCGCCCGTAGGGATCGAGTACGACGTTCGTCCCACCGGCCCCGACGGCGGACACGAAGCCGTTGACCACCTTGGACGCCCAGGGCTCACCGAGCCGGATGATGCACTCTGGCACATGGGCCGAGGCGAATCGCCCGGAACGCAGGATGCCGTCCGCTGCCCCGATGACCCCGGGCTCGTCGAGGCGCACTCCCGAACGGGGATCGGCGAGCACCGGCCACCGGAGGGCTCGCGAGAGCGCCAGCACGGCGGCGGGGCTGCCGCAGCCGGCCCCGGCCACGAGCAAACCCCTGACCCCCGGGCGGATGCCGGCAGAATCGACCAGATGGGACAGCACCCCTTCGGTCGGTGCCACGATGCCCGGGGCGACCACCTGCCACGGCCCTCCGCCCGACCGGCCGCCGTCGACCCCTCCGCCCCTGCCGGGGTCGCCGAGCAACGGCTCGCGGAAGGGCAGGTTGAGATGGACGGGGCCCGGACCATACGGATGAGCGGTCGCGTCGGCCACGGCGCGCGCCGCCAGCGAGCGCCACGATCCACGCGACGCGCCATCGGGAACCCCCGGATCGGCAAACCATCTGGGCGACCGTCCGAAGAGGTGGGTCTGGTCGATGGTCTGTGGAGCACCGACGTCGCGCAGTTCCGGCGGTCGGTCGGCGGTGCACACCAGCATGGGGACCCCCGACAGGTCGGCCTCGACCACCGCCGGATGGAGCTCCGCGGCAGCCGTACCGCTGGTGGTCACCACCACGGCGGGACGCCCGGAGGCCAGTCCGATCCCGAGGGCGGTGAACCCGGCGGAGCGCTCGTCGAGGCGGACGTGGACCTCCATCCCCGGGTGTGCCGCCAGGGCCAACGCCAACGGGGTCGAACGCGAGCCCGGGCATACGACAGCGTGGGCCACACCGCCGCGTGCCCACTCGTCGACAAGCGTGGCGGCAAAGGCAGCCTGCAGGTCCGCATCCCCGGCGGGTTGCGCCGGCGTCGGTACGCTCACTGTGGTACCCCATGTCGTCGGCCCCTCCACCCTCGAGCCCGGACCGCGGGCCTCACTCCCCTCCCCCTGCCACCGACGGCCTGAACGTCGAGCGCACGGGGAGTGGGCCACGGTTGGTACTGGCACACGGCTTCACCCAGACCGGACGGGTGTGGGGTGGGATGGATCTCGACCTGGCCACGGACCACGAGGTGGTGGCGGTCGACCTGCCCGGGCACGGTGGATCGGCGGAGGTGGTGGCCGGTCTGGCCGACGGGGCCCGGCTGTTGGTCGAGGCCGGCGGCGAGGCCACCTATGTCGGCTACTCGATGGGCGCGCGGCACTGCCTGCAGGCGGCCGTGGCACAGCCCGGGCCGGTGGAGCGACTGGTGCTGATCTCGGGAACAGCGGGCACCGACAGCGCCGTCGAGCGCCGGGCCAGGGTGCTGTCGGACGAGGCCCTGGCCGACGAACTCGACCCGCCCGGGGGCCCGGCTCCGACTGGCGAGACCGTCGAGGTGTTCCTCCGCCGGTGGTTGGCCAACCCGCTCTTCGCCGGCATCAGCCCCGAAGCCGACGGCTTCGACGAGAGGCTTCGCAACACCGCGGCGGGGCTGGCCGCAAGTCTCCGCCTGGCCGGGACAGGCACCCAGCAGCCGCTGTGGGACCGGCTCGGCCGACTGGAGATGCCCGTCCTGATCATCACCGGTGAGCGCGATGACAAGTTCACCGCACTGGGTCGCCGGATGGCGGAGGCCATCGGCGCCAACGCCACCCATGTGGTGATCGCGGAGGCCGGCCATGCGCCCCATCTGCAACGGCCCGGCCAGGTCGGCGCGCTCATCCGCAGGCATGCCGGGGCCGGTCGCCGGTAGGCGGCCCGATCGCGTCACGAGATCCACAGCCAGAGCGACACGGAGAGCAGGGCGCCGAAGACAAGCTGCAGCCGACCGGTGGCCGCCAGCACCGGGAGGAGCGCGCGACCCGAGGCGTCGCCGGTCGCCAGCCGCGCCGGTGCCAGCGCCAGGGGAAGTGCGAGCAGCGGGAGGAAGGCCGTCACCGGGTGGTCCGCCCCGACGGCACCGGTGACCGACAACACGGCCCAGGCCAGCACGCCCACGAACGGCAGCGCGACGCAAGCGACGTAGCACCGCCCGGCAGCGCTCCGGCCCACCCGGACGGCCAGGGTGTGCTTGCCGGTCTCCCGGTCGGTCTCGATGTCCCGGAGATTGTTGGCCAACAACAGGGCAGTGGCCAACAGCCCCACCACGACCGCGGCGAACCACACCACCGGCTGGTCCATGCGGAGTGTCTGGACGTAGTACGTGCCCACCGTGGCCACCAGCCCGAAGAACACGAAGACGAACACCTCGCCGAGACCCGCGTACCCGTACGGCCGCGGTCCGCCGGTGTAGAGCCAGCCGGCGGCCAGGCATGCCGCTCCCACCACCAGGATCCACCACGAGGTGGCCCAGGCCAGGGCGAGACCGGCCACGCCGGCCACGCCGAAGGAGAGGAGAGCGGCCCGCTTCACCGCCGACGGCGACGCCAGTCCGGAGGCCACCAGGCGGAGCGGCCCCACGCGGGCGTCGTCGGTGCCCCGGATGCCATCGGAGTAGTCGTTGGCGTAGTTGGTGCCCACCTGGATGGCCAGGGCCACCACCAGGGCGCCCAGGGCCCGCCACCAGACACCCACCTCCGCACCGGCCTGATGGACCAGCGGCGCATAGACCCCCACCGCGCCGGCACGTGGGCTCAGCGGGTGGGCGGCTGCCGTGCCCACCACCACCGGGACGATGGCTGCCGGCAGGGTGCGGGGCCGCGCCCCGAGGACCCAGCACTTGACCGGGCCGGGAAGCGCCGGTGCGGTGGCCGCGCTGTCCGGTGTCACCCGCCTCCCCGCCCAGGGTGGCCGCCGGTCACGGGCGCCGGGGGAAGCGACCGAAGTCCGGCGGGCGGTGCTGTTGGAAGGCATTGCGCCCCTCTTGGCCCTCTTCGCTCATGTAGAAGAGCATGGTGGCGTCGCCGGCGAACTGCTGGAGGCCGGCGAGGCCGTCGTCGGCGGCGTGGAGACCACCCTTCAGCATGCGCAGGGCCAGTGGGGAGAGCGACAGCATCTGCCGGCACCAGGCGACCGTCTCTCGCTCGAGGTCGGCCAGCGGCACCACCTCGTTGACCAGGCCCCAGTCGAGGGCGGTCGCCGCGTCGTACTGGCGGCACAGGAACCACACCTCCTTGGCCCGCTTCAGCCCGATGGTCCGGGCCAACAGGCTGGCGCCGTAGCCACCGTCGAAACTCCCGACCTTCGGGCCGGTCTGTCCGAACCGGGCGTTGTCGGCGGCGATGGTCAGGTCGCACACCAGATGGAGGATGTGGCCCCCGCCGATGGCGTAGCCGGCAACCATGGCCACGACCGGCTTGGGAAGGCGCCGGATCTGGATCTGGAGATCGAGCACGTTGAGGCGTCCGATGCCCTGCCGGGCCACGGCATCGTCGCCGATGTAGCCGTCGTCCCCCCGGATCTTCTGGTCGCCGCCCGAGCAGAAGGCATCGGGACCCTCGCCGGTGAGGATGATGGCGCCCACCGACGGGTCGTCGCGGGCGACGGCGAAGGCGTCGGCCAACTCGAAGAGAGTCTGCGGCCGGAACGCGTTTCGGACCTCGGGCCGGGCGATGGTCAGCTTGGCGATGCCCTCCGCCACGTCGACGTGGATGTCCTGGTACACACCACGGCGTTCCCACGCCGGCAGTGGCGCACCACGGAACCGCTCGACCGGATCGACCGGTGGCCCGGTGATCACCGTCTCGGGCAGTGTGCGCGTTTCGGCCCCACCCCCGTCGGCCTGCTCCGGTGCAACCATTCGACCATTCACTCCTAGAGTCGTTGCTCGTACGGTCGCCTAGGCTACCTCCATGCCGGAGTTGGTAGCGCTCGATCTCGCGGCCGGCCAGGGCTTCGTGGATGCGCTGCGTGCCGCCTGGGACGCCGGCGACGCCGTCCTTCCCGTCGATCCGCGCCTGCCGCAACCTGCGGTGCACCGGCTCTTGGAGGCCCTCCGGCCCTCCCGCGTCGTGGACGCGGACGGAACCCACGTCCTGGCCGGGGGCCAGCCGACGGAGACCGGTGACGCACTGGTGGTGCCGACCAGCGGCACGACGGGCGAGCCGAAGGGCGTGGTCCTGACCCGTGGCGCGGTCGCTGCGTCGGCCCGGGCCACCTCCGCTCGGCTCCGGGTGGACCCGACACGGGACCGCTGGGTGGCCTGCCTCCCCCTGGCCCACGTCGGCGGGCTCTCGGTCGTGACCCGGGCCCTCGAGACGGACACCCCGTGCACGGTCATCGAGCGGTTCGACGCCGCCGAGGTCGGGCGCCTGGCTCGCTCCGGCGCCACCCTTGTCTCGCTGGTGGCCACCGCGCTCCGCCGGACCGACGTGTCCGGCTACCGGGCCGTGCTGCTGGGCGGTGCGGCACCGCCCGGGGAGCTCACCCCCAACGTGATCGCCACCTACGGGATGACCGAGACCGGTTCGGGCGTGGTCTACGACGGCCATCCCCTCGAAGGCGTGGACGTCCGCATCGGTGACGGGGCGACCGGAGCCGTGGGCGAGGTGCTGGTCCGGGGCCCGATGCTGCTGCGGTGCTACCGCGACGGTTCCGACCCCCGGTTGCCCGGCGGTTGGCTGCCAACCGGCGACGCCGGATCGATCGGGCACGACGGCGCGCTGGCGGTGGTCGGGCGTCTGGCCGAGGTCATCGTCACCGGCGGCGAGAAGGTGTGGCCGGTTCCGGTCGAAGGCGTGCTGGCCGACCATCCTGCGATCAGGGAGGTGGCGATCTGGAAGCGGCCCGACCCCGAGTGGGGCGAGCGGGTGGTCGCCTGGGTCGTGCCCCAACCGGACTCCGCCCCTCCGGACCTGAGCGACCTCCGCGAGGTGGTGGCCTCTCGCCTGGCCCCGTGGGCCGCGCCGCGCGAAGTGGTGGTGGTGGCCTCGCTGCCCCGGACATCGAGCGGGAAGGTCCGCCGCTCCGACCTCACCTGACCGGACCTGACCCGCCGAACTGTCGGCCCCCGGTCGTGGACCGATCGGTCAGGTGATCCCGCCGCTCGGGATGCACAGCGCCCCACCGTCGATCACCAGCGTCTCCCCGGTGATCCAGGAGGCCGCGTCCGAGCAGAGGAACAGCGCGGCATTGGCGATGTCGTCGACCTCGCCGAGGCGGCGGAGCGGCAAGCGGCGCGAGATGGCCTCTTCACCCGGTTCCCAGAGCGCCTGGGCGAGCTGGGTCTTGACCAGGCCCGGTGCCAGGGCGTTGACCCGGACCTTCGGGCCGAGCTCTCCGGCCAACTGGCTGGTGAGGTGGATGACCGCCGCCTTGGTCACGTTGTACCAGCCGATGCCCGCTTCCACCGACAGGCCCCCGATGGAGGCGAGGTTGAGCACGACCCCCCCGTCCTCGGCCATGCCGGCGCGCCATGCGGCCTGCACCCATTCGAGGTAGCCGGTCTGGTTCACCCGGACCGTCTTGTCGGCCCGTCCGGTGTCGATCTCCATCAACGGCCCGAAGTAGGGGTTGGTGGCGGCATTGTTGACGAGGATGTCGATCGAGCCGAAGCGCTCGACGGTGGCGGCGACGCAGGCGTCGGCCTGCTCGGGATCCCCTGCGTTGGCGACGCTCCAGGCGACCTCGCCCGCCCGGTCGCCCTTGGCCGCCTCGATCTCGGCGGCCGAGTCGGCCAGGGCCTCGGCCTTGCGGGAGGAGAGCATGACCGACGCACCTGCCCGGCAGAAGGCCAGGGCTATGGCCTGTCCGATCCCCCGGGACGCCCCGGTGATCAGCGCGTTGCTGCCGTCCAGTCGGAGTTCCATGGCCCGACACCATAGACAGCCCGCCGTCACCGTGTGTCCCGGCAGGCTTGCGACCTCATCCCTGACGGGCGAACGCCCGCAGACGGCGTCGGGCGGCAGGCGTCGGTTCACCCGGGGTCGTGGCGCGCCGCCGCGTGCACCTTCCCGCATGCTCCCGCCCTAAGTTTGCAGGCGAAAGGTGTCGATCTCTCCCGTCGAACAGTGAAGAAGGAACTCCGTGCCCCTCATCAGAGACACGCCAGAGGAAGAGCTGTCGCCCTATCTGCGGCAACACACCGGCAATCCGGTGAACTGGTACCCATGGGGCGACGAGGCGTTCGACCGGGCGCGCCGGGAGGACCGGCCGGTCTTCCTGTCCATCGGCTACTCGGCGTGCCACTGGTGCCACGTGATGGCCCACGAGTCGTTCGAAGACCCGGTGACGGCAGCTGCATTGAATGCGTCGTTCGTGAGCGTGAAGGTCGATCGCGAGGAGCGGCCGGACGTCGACGCCGTCTACATGGAGGCCGTCCAGTCCATCACCGGGTCGGGCGGGTGGCCGATGAGCGTCTTCCTTACGCCCGACCGTCGGCCGTTCTACGGTGGGACGTACTTCCCGCCGGACGATCGACAGGGGATGCCGTCGTTTCGGACAGTCCTGGCCGCTCTCACCAATGCGTGGGAGCACCGCCGGCACGAGGTGGAGGAGCAGGCCGACGAGCTCTCCGACGCCATCGCCGCCCGCTCGGTCATCCACACCCGCCCCGGGGCACCGTCGGTGTTCGCTGCCGCCGGTCCGGGCGGCAGCGGGCGTCCGTCCGACCTGCTGGCACCGGCGGTGGACGACCTCGCCGAGCGGTTCGATCCGATCTGGGGAGGGTTCGGGGCGGCGCCCAAGTTCCCACAGCCGACGCTGGTCGACCTGGCCCTCCGTCACTCCCTCCGCCACCGCGGGGAGGAGTCCGGCGCCCGGTCCGAGCACATGGCGGTCCTCACGCTCGAGGCCATGGCCGCCGGCGGCATCCATGACCACCTCGGCGGAGGATTCTCCCGCTACTCGACCGACACCCAGTGGTTGGTCCCCCACTTCGAGAAGATGCTCTACGACCAGGCCGGCCTGCTCCGGGCCTTCCTCCACGGTTGGCAGGTCACCGGACAGCCGGACTTCCTGCGGGTCGTCGAAGGGATCGTCGGGTACGTCGGGCGCGACCTCACCGGGGACGATGGAGGGGTGTACTCCGCCGAGGACGCCGACTCCGAGGGAGTCGAGGGCAGGTTCTACGTGTGGACGCCCGGGCAGATCGCGGAAGCGGTGTCCCCCGGTCCGGACGGACCCGGCCCGCACACTGCAGAAGTCTGCGACGCGGTCACCGCGTGGTTCGGGGTCACCGCGGTCGGCAACTTCGAAGGCCATTCGATCCTCAGGCGGCCCGTCGGGGAGCCGCTGGTGGGTCCGGCCGCGGTGGAGTCCGGCCGGCGGCTCCTGTTCGAGGCCCGCACCGCCCGCGTCCGGCCAGGCCTCGACGGCAAGGTGCTCACCGAGTGGAACGCCATGTACGCGTCAGCGCTGGCGGAGGCGGCCTCGGCCACCGGCGATCCGGCATGGGAGGATGCCGCCGTGTCCATCGGAGAGTTCCTCTGCCGCCATCTGGTCGATGCGGACGGCAGGTGGCTGAGGAGCTGGCAGCCCGGCGGGGGCGCCCGCCACCTTGCCTTCGCCGCTGACTACGCCTGGTTGGTCGACTGTTTCACCCGGCTGGGCGAGCTCACCGGCCGGGCTCGCTGGACGCGGTGCGCCGTCGACACCGCCGAGGCGCTGCTCGCCCTGTTCCGCGACGACCACGGGGGCTTCTTCACCACCGGCCACGACGCCGAGCCGCTGATCGTCCGGACCAAAGAGGTCCTCGACGGCGCCACCCCCTCGGCCAATGCCGTGGCCGCGCTGTCCCTGGCCCGCCTGGGCGCCGTGACCGGTGACGGTCGCTACACCGACGCCGCCCGCCAGGTGGTCGAGACGGTCGGCGACCTGCTCACCCGCCACCCCACGGCCTTCGCCCACACGGTGCTGACCGCCGACCTGCTCCTCAACGGCCTGACCGAGGTGGTCATCACCGGCGACCGCCCGGACCTCCTCGACGTCGCCCGGAACCGCTGGCTGCCCGGTGCTGTCCTGGCCTGGGGCGAGCCCACCGACTCCCCGCTCTGGCAGGACCGCGACGGTGACCGGGCCTACGTCTGCCGGAACCACGTGTGCCGGCTGCCGACCGACGACGCCCACACCCTGGACGATCAGCTGGCCGAGGTGGCGTCATGAGCGAGGGATCGACCCGAACGCCCCGCAGCGGCACCGCTCGCAGTATCGCCCGCTCCATCAAGCACCGGGCCCGGATCGAGGTGAGCGGGGGCACGTCCCTGACCATGCTGGTGTTGGCCTGCCATCCCGAGGACACCATCGGCGTGGACCTCGCGTCGGGTGCCCTGGTCCGGGTGCGGGTGGCGTGGCCCGAGGACCACGGCCCGGACCTGGCACCGTTCGACGTGGTCGAGACCCAGCTCGCCGAGGAACCCGAGCGGGACGATCTGGCCCAGCCCGAGGCGGTCACGGCCAGTGGGCTCCCCCGGCACCTCGGGACGCTCCACGGGCGCCGGGTGCGCCAGCTGCTCCACCACCTGGCGGCCCCGGCCGAGGAGCACGTCCTCGGCTTCCCGGGTGCCTCCGCCCCCTATTGGGAGTTCCGCGGATTCCGGCCGTCGCTGGCATTGGTGGTGCCCACCAAGGGCCCGGTCCTGTTCCGGCGGGTCGGCGACCGGTCGGTCTGGGTCCGCTTCGGCTGGGGTCGGAGCGACAACTGGCTCCCCGTCGAGGATCCGCTGTCCGAGCGTGCCCTCGACGTGGCCCGCCGCGACCGCCTCCAGGGAAAGGACCTGGCCGCCGCCCTCGGGTACAAGCCCCACTACCTGGTGGCCGTAGTGACCACGCCCCGGGACGGCCACTGCTACAAGACGGTGCGGGCCCTACTGCCACGCAGCTGAGCCCGGGTCGCCCCGTGGGGGATCCCATGCCCGTCCGCCCCACGATGTGGCCCCCTCCCGCCGGTCCGGCGTACGGGCGCCGACAGTGCGTCGCCTACAGTCGGCGGTGATGTCCGTCGCCACCTCCCCGCCCTCGCCCCCGGCTACGCCGGTCCTGCCGGACTACGGGGCGGCATGCATCGCCAACGTCGTCCCGAGCCTCCTCGCTCCAACGGATCCCGGCGACCCGGGACCCGACTGGCTTCCCGTCTCCGCCCGGCACGCCCGGCAGGTGGTCCTGCTGGTGGTGGACGGTCTCGGTTGGGAGCAGCTCCGCTCCCGGTCGGGGCTGGCACCCACCCTGTCGGCCGCCGAAGGGATCGACCGGTGCATCACCTCGGTGGTACCGACCACGACCGCCACGGCGCTCACCTCGATCACCACCGGGCGCCCGCCCTGCGAGCACGGGGTGTTGGGCTACCGGATGACGACCGACGGCGAGGTCCTCAACGTGCTGCGCTGGACCGTCGGGAGCGGCGTGGCCCGCGATGCCCGTCGAAGCGTCCCGGCCCGCCGGCTGCAGCCGTTCCCCTCGTTCTGCGGCGCCCCGGGGCCTGTCCCGGTGGTGTCGAAGTACGAGTTCGGCGGCACCGGATTCACCGCCGCCCACCTGGGGAACTCCCCGTTACACGGTTACCGGGTGCTCTCCTCGCTTCCGGTGTCGGTCGGCCGGCTGCTGCGCGACGGCGAGCCGTTCGTCTACGCCTACTACGACGGAATCGACAAGGTGGCGCATGCCAGCGGGCTGGGTGAGCTCTACGACGCCGAGCTCCGGGCGGTCGACCGGTTGGCTGAGGACATCGTGGCGGTCCTGCCTCCCGGCGCCGTGCTGGTGGTGACCGCCGATCACGGTCAGATCGACGTCGGGTCCCGACTCGAACTGCTCGGGCGCGAGGTCATGTCCGGGGTCCGGTTCCTGTCCGGCGAAGGTCGCTTCCGGTGGCTCCACGTCCGGCCAGGCGCGTCCGCCGACCTGCTCGGGTCGCTCACCGACCGCTACGGGGACACGACCTGGGTGATGGAGCGGGACCGGCTCATCGACGAAGGCTGGTTCGGGGGGCCGGTGGACGACGTGCTCCTGCCCCGACTGGGCGACGTGGCCCTGATCCCCCACGCACCGATCGCCTTCGTCGATCCGGCGGACACCGGCGAGAGCCGCCTCGCGAGCCGGCACGGATCGTTGACGCGTGACGAAATGCTCGTACCGTTGGTCGCACTCGGAGGTGAGAACCGTTGATGGAAGACAAGACGCCGGACACCGATCCGGTCGAGGCCGTGACCATCCGTCCCGAGATCGTCGACGGCGGTGGGCCGACCGGCGTGCTGTCGTCCCCGGGTGCCGCCTCGCGCGAGCCGGTGGCGTCCGGTGGGCCCCGGGCCCCGGAGGGCGATCCGGCCACGGGTCAAGGCGACGGCAAGGAGCCGGACACCGAGTCCATCGAGCAGCCGGCCAAGCTGCTACGCATCGGGTCGATGGTCAAGCAGTTGCTCGACGAGGTACGCCTAGCGCCACTCGACGAGGCCAGTCGGGGCCGGCTCCGCGAGATCTACGAGCAGTCGATCCGGGAACTGGCCGAAGGGCTGTCGCCCGACCTGGCTGCGGAGCTCGACCGGATCTCCATCCCCTTCGACTCCCCCACCCCGTCGGATGCCGAGCTCCGGATCGCCCATGCCCAGCTGGTCGGTTGGCTCGAGGGCCTCTTCCACGGGATCCAGGCCACCCTGGTGGCCCAACAGGTCGCCGCCCGTGCCCAGCTCGACGAGATGCGCCAGCGTTCGCTGCCGAGCGGCGGCGATCCGACCATAGGTCGACCCGGCGCCTACCTCTGACCCGGCCCGACACCCCCCGGGGGGCGTCGCGGCGCGCTATCGTCGGAATGACACTGCTGTAACTCGTCCACACCCTGTGGAGAACCCCCTGCAGCGGGGACGAGATCATCGAGGAAGGCGCCGGCCAGGTGGCAACACGGTCGTTCACACATCTGCACACCCACACCGAGTTCTCGATGCTGGACGGGGCTGCCCGGGTGGACGAGCTGGTGCAGGCGGCCGTGGCCGACGGCCAGCCGGCCCTCGGCATCACCGACCACGGGAACATGTACGGAGTCCTCGACTTCTATGCCGCCTGCCGGAAGGCGGGCATCAACCCGGTCATCGGGACCGAGGCCTACATGGCCGCAGAGTCACGACACGAACGCCCGGTCCGGAGGGGAAAGGTCGACGACACCGGTGGTGACGTGGCCGGCGGCGAGAAGCTCTACTACCACCTGACGCTGTTGGCCGAGTCCAACGAGGGGTACCGGAACCTGCTCAAGCTGTCGTCGGCCGCCTATCTCGAGGGCTACTACTACAAGCCCCGGCTCGACTGGGAGCTGTTGGCCCGCCACGCCACCGGCTTGATCGCCACCACCGGGTGCCTCGGCGGGGTGGTCCTCCAGGCCCTGCTGGCCGACGACCGGATCAAGGCAGAGACCTTGGCGGGGCGGCTGCAGGACATCTTCGGCAAGGACAACCTGTTCGTCGAGTTGCAGGACCACGGCCTGCCCGAGCAGCAGAAGACGAATCCGGCACTGGTCGAGATCGCACGGCACATCGGGGCCCCCCTGCTCGCCACCAACGACAGCCACTACACGCACCGCGCGGACCATGTCGCTCACGACGCCCTGTTGTGCGTGCAAACCGGCGCCCTCATCGACGACCCGAAGCGCTTCAAGTTCCAGGGGGAGGAGCACTACCTGAAGTCGGCGGCGGAGATGCGCCACCTGTTCGCCGAACTTCCCGAGGCGTGCGACAACACACTGCTCATCGCCGAGCGCGCCGCCGTGGAGATCGACTTCGGCAGGCCGAGCCTGCCGCGCTTCCCCGTACCCGAGGAGTTCACCGGGGACACCTACGAGGAGCGGGCGGCAGCCTACCTACGCAATCTGAGCATCGAAGGGGCCAAGGAGCGGTACGGCCTCCCCATCCCCCCAGAGGTCATGACCCGCCTCGACTATGAACTCGGGGTCATCGCCGACATGGGCTTCTCCGCCTACTTCCTGGTGGTCTGGGACCTCATCCGGTTCGCCCGCTCGCAACGGATCAGGGTGGGGCCCGGCCGAGGATCGGCCGCCGGGTGCTGCGTTGCCTACTGCCTCCAGATCGTCGATCTCGACCCGATCCGCTACGACCTGCTCTTCGAGCGGTTCCTCAACCCGGGCCGCATCCAGATGCCCGACATCGACATGGACTTCGACGAGCGGTACCGCGGCGACATGATCAAGTACGCGGCCGATCGGTACGGGTCGGACCATGTCGCCCAGATCGTCACGTTCTCGACGATCAAGGCGCGGGCTGCGGTGCGCGACGCGGCCCGGGTGCTCGGCTACCCCTACATCGTGGGCGACAAGATCGCCAAGGCCATGCCCCCCCTTCTGATGGGTCGGGACACCCCGTTGGCGGCATGCCTGGCCCGCACCGATGGATTCGAGGACGGATTCGCCGCCGCAGGCGAACTGCGCACCATGTACGACTCCGACCCCGAGGCCAAGCGGGTCATCGACGTGGCGAAGGGGCTCGAGGGCCTGAGGCGCCAGGACGGCATCCACGCTGCGGCGGTGGTCATCACCGACGAGCCCCTCACCGAGTACGTCCCCGTGCAGCGCAAGCCGGACGGGAACGATCCTGGCAATGCCCCCATCGTGACCCAGTACGAGATGCACGGCGTCGAGGACCTCGGTCTGTTGAAGATGGACTTCCTCGGCCTGAGGAACCTTTCGGTGATCGAGCGATCACTCGACCTGATCGAGATCTCGACCGGATCCCGACCGGACATCGACGGCGTTCCCCTCGACGACCCGGCCACCTTCGCCATGCTTCGCAAGGGCGACTCGATGGGCGTGTTCCAGCTCGAGGGCGGCCCCATGCGCTCGCTCATGCGCTCGCTGGCCCCCACCACGTTCGACGACGTCGCCGCTCTGGTCGCCCTGTACCGACCGGGCCCGATGGCAGCCAACATGCATCGCGACTACGCAGACCGGAAGAACGGTCGCCAGGCGGTCACCTACCTCCACCCGGACCTCGCCGAGATCCTGAGCGACACCTACGGGCTCATGATCTACCAGGAGTCGGTGATGCGGGTCGCCCAGAAGTTCGCCGGGTACAGCCTGGCCGAGGCCGACAATCTGCGGAAGGCGTGCGGCAAGAAGATCCGCTCCCTCATCCAGGCCGAGCGGGAGAAGTTCGTGGCCGGATGTGTCGCCCAGGGGTACGGAGAGCCACTGGGAACCGCACTGTTCGACATCATCGAGCCGTTCGCCGACTACGCCTTCAACAAGTCGCACTCCTACGGTTACGGGTTCATCGCCTACCAGACCGCCTGGCTCAAGGCCCACTATCCGGTCGAGTACCTGGCCAGCCTGCTCACGTCGGTCAAGGACAACAAGGACAAGACCGCGGTCTACCTCGGCGAGTGCCGCGCACTCGGCATCGAGGTGCTCGTTCCCGACGTCAATCGTTCGCTGTCGGACTTCGCCGCCGACTTCTCCGGTGGGGAAGGGAGGCTCGGCGAGCAGGGTGACAGCCCCGGGGCCATCACCTTCGGGCTGGCCGCGGTGCGCAACGTCGGCGAGGGGCTGGTGTCCCACATCGTCACCGAGCGCGGGCGCAACGGCCCCTTCATCGACTTCTACGACTTCTGCCAACGGGTCGATCCGCAGGTCCTCAACAAGCGCACCATCGAGTCGCTGATCAAGGCCGGCGCGTTCGACTCGCTCGGACATCCCCGACAGGGGCTCTGCCTCGTCTTCGAGGACATCGTCGACCGCACCCTGGAGCGCCGACGCGAGCACGATGCCGGTGTGGTCTCGCTCTTCGCCACTCTCGAGCCCGAAACCGACGGCCAGGCCACGGGGTTCGCCGACACGCGAGTTCCGATCCCCGACGTCGAGTTCGGCAAGTCGCAGCGCCTGGCCTTCGAAAAGGAGATGCTCGGCCTCTACATCAGCGACCACCCCCTGATGGGACTCGAGGCCTCGTTGAGCCGCCTGACCGACTGCACGCTGGCCGAGCTCCGTGACGTCGACCCCGAGGCCATCGGTGGCCCCAGCGGCGCCTTCGGCGGCGAGGGACAGATGCGCGTGGTCGGGGGGGTCGTCACCGAGTTGACCCGGCGCTACACGAAGAAGGGCGACCTGATGGCCACCTTCGTGCTCGAGGATCTGAACGCATCCATCGAGACCTTCGTCTTCCCGAAGACCATGGCCGAGTACGGCGCCCTGCTCGACGACGACGCCGTCGTCGTCCTGAAGGCCCGGGTGGATCTGCGCGACGACCGCCTCAAGTTGGTGTGCATGGAAGTCCAGCGCCCCGAACTGGCCGTCGACGGCGCGACCGACCTGAGGATCTCCCTTCCGTTGAACACCCTGACCGACCGCACGGTGGACGGTTTGAAGCGCCTCCTGGCAGAGCACCCCGGTGACTCCCCGGTCTTCCTGCACGTCGGGGAGAAGGTGCTGCGCCTGCCCCCGGAGTTCAACGTGGACAGCCGCCGGGGCCTGGTCGGCGAGCTCCGGGTGCTGCTCGGGCCCAACGCCATCCAGGGCTGAACCCGCGCTTCCGTCGGCCGGACCGGCCCGTTTTCGGCGCTCCGGAGCTGTCGCCGGACCCCGTTCTCCACCCTCGCCGGGAGCGGCGGAAGGGGCCGGATACGACAGACGGCTCCAAATCCCGTAAAATCGGTGGACGGCCCCTGGCGTGGAGGCCCGCAGATGCGTCTGGCCCTCCGGTCCGGCGGTCGACGGGGCTCCGCGACGGACCTGGGCCGGCGGTTGGCGCCGCAGGACGACCGAGGAGTACGGAACGGCTTATGTCCATCCAGGTGGAGACCAAAGATTGCACTTCGATCAGTGATGCGGAGCTGGCCGAAATGGCCGATCTGTGCGCCGAACGAGAACCACGGTTCGATATCGGATTCCTGTCGAAACAACGGGAGGAGTGGGTGCTGGTCACCCGGGCCCGCGAGGGATCCAAGCTCCGGGGCTACTCCTTCTCCACCCTCGAGCGCATCGGTGGCACGCCGTCCCTGCTGATCGGGCTGGCCGCGGTGGACCGCACCTCCCGGGCCGAGACCGTCCTGCGGGCCATCATGGGCGACAAGTTCCGTCGGGCCCTGTTGGCCTTCCCCGACGAGGACGTCCTGGTGGGCACCCGCCTCCTCGGACCCGAGGGATTCCGGGCCTTCGCCGGGCTGACCGACGTCGTCCCTGGTCCCGACCACAAGGCCACCGGGGAGGAGCGGGCGTGGGGTCGGCGTCTGGCCAAGCGGTTCGGGGCGGACGGCCGCATCGACGACCGGACCTTCGTCGTATCCGGAGACGGCAACGAGGCCGGCGGCTTCGATTTCGCCAGTCCCAAGGCACAACCCGACGCGGTCACTGCCGGCTTCTTCGCAAGCGTCGAGGTGGGGTCGGGTGGCCGGCTGGTGACGTTCGGCTGGGCCATGGCCGAGGACCTGGCCGCCGGAAAACTGGGTGGGCACTGACCATCCGCGGCGGCATGCGGGCCCGGGCGCCGCAGCCGGAGCGCGACGGCATCAGCCCGGCGGCACGTTCCAAAGCAATAGCATGGGCACGTGAAGGTTTCGACCCGAGGTGACTATGCCAGCCGGGCCCTCCTGTCCCTGGCGCTCCACACCGAGGGCGACGGGCCCACTGCGGTCCGGGACATCGCCGAGCGCACCGGGCTTCCCCAGCCCTACCTCGAGCAGATCCTCCTGGCACTGAAGGGCGCCGGCCTGGTGCGCTCCAAGCGTGGCGTCGGGGGTGGCTACGTACTGGCCCGTCCCCCCGACGAGATCACCCTGTCCCAGATCGTCTCCGCCGTCGACGGCCCCATCGTGGCCGGCGACTTCGGCCTCCCCCACGAGAACGGCGCCTGCGACCACGAGGGCCAGTGCGTCCTGCTCACCGTGTGGGCCGATGTCGGCGAGCACATGCGCACCCACCTCGAGTCGTTCAACCTGGCCGACATGGTGGCCCGGGCCCAGGGAAAGGTGCCCGCCCTCCGCCAGGGCGCGGGCTGAACCTGACTCCTGCGGCGCCATGCCCGTGAGCCTGTGAGGGCCGGATGAACGCGGCCCGCATCATCGTCCTGATCCTGGGGATTGCCATCCTCCTGATCAACGCGGCCCTCGTGATCACCACGCTGATCGTGCCGCGTTCGGCATCCGGCCTGGCCAGCCTGCCCATGCGCGTGGTGCGGGCCACCTTCCGCCGCATCTCGCTCCTGGCCCGCGGCTACCCGTCCAAAGACCGCATCCTGGCCTTCTCCGAGCCGGTGGCCCTCGTGGTGCTCCTGGCCGGCTGGCTGACCGTGGCCGTCGTGGGATTCGCCCTGATCAACTGGGGGATCGGCAGCCCGACCATCGACAGCGCATTCGCAGAGTCCGGCTCGTCGGTCTTCACCCTCGGGTTCACGCTCGGGAACCACACCGGGTCCCACCTGGTCGACTTCGTGGCGGCCGGCACCGGGATGGTCCTGGTCGCATTGCAGATCGCCTACCTCCCCACCCTCTACGGCGCCTACAACCGTCGCGAGACCCTGGTCACCCTGCTCGAGAGCCGGGCGGGTGCGCCGGCATGGGGCCCCGAACTGCTGGCCCGGCACCACCTGGTGGGGCTCATCGGCAGCCTTCCCGATCTGTTCGCCGAGTGGGAACGTTGGGCGGCCGACGTCGCCGAGAGCCACACCAGCTACCCGTCGCTGCTGTACCTCCGCTCCCCGAGGGCCCAGAACTCCTGGGTGGTCAGCCTGATCGCCGTCATGGACGCCGCAGCCATCTGCCTGGCCATCGACCCGGAGGGCGCTCCCATCGAGGCCCGGATGTGCATCCGGATGGGCTTCACCTGCCTGCGGGACATCGCCCTGGTCACCCGCATCCCGTTCGATCCCGACCCCAGCCCGGACAACCCCATCTCGCTTCCCGAGCCGGAGTTCGACGCCGCCGTCGCCCACCTACGGGAGATCGGCTACCCCACCTCCCGGCCTCCCGAGGATGCCTGGTCGCACTTCCGGGGTTGGCGGGTGAACTACGAAGGCGTCGCCTATGCCCTGGCGGCCTTGCTCAACGCCCCACCGGCCAGATGGACCGGCCCCCGCCGGCTGTTCCGCGGGGAGTCCCTCGAACCGCGCCGCCCGGTGGACCGCCAACCCACCCGCGGAAGCGGACACGCCCACTGACCGACGCCTCCCGCGGAGGGCCCGACGGTCCCACCCTCCGCGGACTCCTACCCCGCGGACTCCGCCTGACGGGCAATACCACGGGTGGCGGCCCCGAGGATCAACCGGATGACGACGGCGATGACGGCGAGGTCGGCGAGCATCTGGACCGTGACCACCAGGCGCGCCGGGTCCGTCTTCGGCGTGATGTCGCCGAACCCGACCGTCGAGAACACGGTGACGGTGAAGTACAGCGCCGAGGTGCGATGCAGCGGCCCTCCGAACGCGGCTAGGTCCGACTGCGCCATGACCAGGTAGGTCCAGGAGAAGATCACGAGGAACAGCGGGATGACGGTGGCCATTGCCACGGCCGCCCGCAGCATCGGACGATCGTGCTTCGAGATGAGGCGGATCTCGTTCATGAGGACGGCCACGAAGAACGCCAGCCCCGCTGACAGGCGCAGGGCGATGGATGCATGCGGGTGGTGGGCGATCGGGACCACGTAGTAGAGCCCCAGCAGCAGTGTCGTGCTCAGGGCGGCACGGAGGCCTGTCCTCACCAGATGGGAGAGCGCAAAGGTCTGGAGGCCCGGCATGCTCGTAGACGCCATGGCGACAGCCTCTCAGTTGGGGATCGTCAGGTCACGGACCCCCGGTGGCTCCCCGAGGGCTCATCCCCGGGTGGGATCGGCGAGGAATGCCAGGAGCCTCACCCGGCGGCGCCGGGCCAGGCGAATGCTCACCCAGCGGCCGCCGACGGTGGCCACGGCCGCCATCGCGCAGGCCAGGGCGACACCCCATCCGAGGTCGTTGTCGGGCAGCTTCCGCGTAAGACCGTGTGGCGACGTGAGGCCCCACAAGAGGAGCGACAGCGCCATGAGGGCCACAGCCAGCAGGGGGACCAGACCGTAGGGCGCCACCACCAGTGTGATCCAGCGCCCGAGCATCCGCCACCTCGGCCGACGATGTTCCCATCGGTAGCGCAACGGCATCGGATGGTACGGGTAGAGGATCCCGACCCACGCCGTGATCGAGAGCACGCCGAAGGGGACGACCCCGATCCAGATGACCGTGTACAGCGTGGCCAACGGATCGTGGGTGAAGATCCCGGTGACCAGCGCGACGACGAGGCAGACCGGTGTCACCACCAGCCAGAGGAAGATGCTCTTGGCCGACAGCAACCTCCGGAGGGCCACCGGGTCGTCGATCGTCGCCGTCACTCGCCGCGAGTCCGGCCCCAGCAGGTTGGTCGCCGGCACGTCCGAGTACATCCATGCGGCGAGGACGAGGGCGAAGGCCAACGTGCCGTGCAGCGTGAACACCTCGTCCTTCAGTTCCGCCGGCAGCAGGAACCAGGACGAGCTCATCAGAGCGCCGTTGACGGCCACGGTGACCAGGCTCTCGAAGGGCGGCCGAAGCGCACGGACGAACTCGGTGCGCACGGCCTGGCAGAGCGTCGCCGGTAGGGACACCTCGGCCGGCTCAGCCACGGCGCCCGACCTGGCTCCGGTCAACACCGGTTCCACTGGAGGACAGCCGGCTGCGCACGCTCCCACCCGAGCACGCTGATCGACGCCGGCCCCAGCACGAAGTAGCGCCCGGCAGCGGGGTCGAGGCCCAGCCACCGGGCAGCCAGCACCCGGAGCACATGGGCATGGGCCACGCAGGCGACGTCACCGGGCTCGGCCCGGCGGACCCGGGCGATCACCCGGTCGACACGCTCCCCCACCTCGGCGACCGACTCCCCACCGGGGGCGCCGTCGTCGAACAGGTTCCATCCCGGCCGGTCCTTCCAGATGTCCACCGTCGTCCGGCCCTCGTAGCTGCCGTAGTCCCACTCGAGGAGGTCCGGCTCGACCACCGACTCCGGACGGAGGCCGGCGAGCTCACAGGTCTTACGGGCCCGATGGAGGGGGCTGGCAAGGACCGCGGAGAACGACTCGGCGGCCAGTGCCGGCCGGAGCGCCCGGGCCTGTCCCTCCCCGACCGGGAGCATGGGGAGGTCGGTGCGCCCGGTGTGGCGGCCGTAGAGACTCCACTCCGTCTCGCCGTGGCGGATCAGGAAGCAGCGTTGCCGAGGATGGCCCATCCGGACAGCCGATCACTCCGAAGAAAGTGAGTGCAAACCGTCCAGGTCGATTCGGGCTGGTCAGACAGTAGCTGAGGCCCCAATTCGGTACATGGAATGTCCAGGGCGCCCTCGGCGTTGGAAAGGGCGTCGACCCTATGACATGAGTGAGGAGAGGGATGACGACGCGTGCGGTCACCAGGGAGAACAAGCGTGCGGTCGCGCCCGGGGGTGCCCAACAGCCCTCCAAGGTCTCGGCCGAGGGCGGAACGGCTTCCCGTCCGCCCCGTGCGGTGCCCGCCAATCGCACCAGGGGCTCGGAAGCTGACAGCCTCGGGCTCTTCCTCCGCGACCTCGACCACCACCCGCTTCCGGACCACGACGCCCAGACCGAGTTGGCCAAGAGGGTGGCCGACGGTGACGAGGAGGCCCGCCGGGAGATGGTGGCCTCCAACCTGCGGTTGGTGGTCCACTGGGCCCGCCGCTACCAGGACCGGGGCGTGGATCTTCCCGACCTGATCCAAGAGGGCACCTTCGGGCTGATGCGAGCCGTCGACAAGTTCGACTGGCAGCGGGGCTTCCGCTTCTCGACGTATGCCACCTGGTGGATCCGCCAGTCGCTGCAGAGGGCTGTCCAGCAGCACGGGCGGACCATCCGGCTTCCCATGGAGGTGGCCGAACGCAACCAGCAGGTGGATGCCGCCCTGTGGGAGCTGACCCATCAACTGCAGCGCCCACCCACCGATGAAGAGCTGGACCACGCCACCAACACCAGTGCCGAGGCGCGGACCGACCTGTCCAAGGCGGCCCGGGTGGTGGCCAGCCTCGACCAACCGGCGACGACCGACTCCACCGCCACGCTCGGCGACCTGGTTTCGACCGACCTGAGCGACTTCGAGGAAGAGGTTGCCTCGGAGCTCACCCTCGAGTTGGTGCGCAAGGCCGTGGATCGGCTCACGGATCTGCAGCGTGAGGTCATCCGGCACCGGTTCGGCTTCAACGGCAGCGACCCCGCCTCATTGCAGACCACTGCCGAGCGGATGGGGATCGGTGTCCGCAAGGTCCGCCAGGCCGAGGCCGAGGCGCTCGGGATCCTGGCCGACAGCGAGATGCTCGAAGCCGCCCACGAGGCCGCCTGAGCAGCGAACCGCCCCCGTGGGTGCCGGCCCGGACGGTCCCGGGGCTCAGTCGGCCAGTGCAGAGAGTTGGTCGCCGAGGTCCGCCGGCAGGTCCGAGGTCCACGACACCGGCTCGCCGGAGCCGGGGTGTTCGAATGCCAGCCGATGGGCGTGGAGGAACGGGCGGGTGATGGAGGCTCCCGGCAGCACCCTCCCCTGAGAGTAGGCCTCGTCGCCCACGACAGGATGGCCGATGGCCGAGAGATGGACCCGGATCTGATGGGTCCTGCCCGTCTCGAGTGAAACCCACACCAGCGTGGTCGGGGCGGGCTCGCTGAACCGCTGCTCGACCCGGTAGCGAGTCATGGCCTCCTTGCCCTTTCGCGAGACGGCCATCCGGGTCGGCGAGCTCACCGACCTGCCGATCGGGGCGTCGACGATGCCGGACGGCTCGTCGATGGTGCCCAGCACCAGCGCACGGTAGACCCGCGAGACCTTCCTCGCCCCCAGTTGGGCCACCAGTGAGTGGTAGGCGTCGGGCGTGCGGGCCACCACCATCAGGCCCGATGTGCCGCGGTCGAGCCGATGGACGATCCCCGGGCGGTCGCGATCGGCCCCGACGGCATCGGGAAGCGAGGCCAGTTCGGGGAATTCCGCCAGCAGGCCGTGGACCAGGGTGCCGCCGCGGTGCCCTGCGCCCGGGTGCACCACCAATCCGGCCGGCTTATCCACCACGATGACCTCCCCGTCGGCGTGGACCACCGTGAACACCACCGAGGGATCGGCCTCCGGGCCGGTCGGTGCGTGCTCCTCCATCCGGTCCACCCGGAGCTCCTGGCCCAACCGCAGCACCGTGCTCCGGCTCCGGACCGTGTGGCCGTCGACCTGGACCCGGCCCTCGGCCACCAGGGTATTGACCGACGACCGCGACAGATCGGCCAGCAGTGCGACTGCCCGGTCGACCCGGACACCGTCGAGGGAGGCCGGTACCTTCACCGTCAACCCACTCACCGCGCTCTCGATCCACGCATCAGGGACACCAGCAGCAAGAGGCAACCGACCACGATGCACGAGTCGGCAACGTTAAAGGTCGGCCAGAAGTGCAACGCGACGAAATCCACCACGGCGCCGTGGTCATGCCGAAACAGGCGGTCGGACAGGTTTCCCAGCGCGCCCCCGAGGATGAGGCCGAGGATCCCCGCCCGCCCGAGTGTCGGAGCCCGCCACACCATCACCAGCAGTACCCCGACCAGAGCGAAGACGACCGCCATCACCAGGGCTGTCTGGCCGGTGAACATACTGAACGCCGAGCCCGTGTTCAGCGAGAGCTCCAGGTCGAGGGTCCCGATCACGTGGATGGGGCCTGCGGGCAGGCGGTCGACGGCCCACCATTTGGTCAGCTGGTCGACCAGGACCACGACGAGGGCGATGGCCACGGCGACCACCAGGCGCCGGGCGCCGTTCTGGCGATCCGGGCGATCGGTCACCGCAGCCGGCTCACCGGTCAGCGTCGTGACAGGCCGCCGCTCTTGCATGCCACGCACAACCTGGCAAAGGGCAGGGCACGGAGCCGGGCCTTCGGAATCGGCTGATGGCATCGCTCGCAACTGCCGTAGGTCTTGCGCTCGATCTTCTTCAGTGCGTCATCGATCTCCTCGACAGCCAGCCCCGCCTGCACCGAGAGGGCCAGGTTCCGCTCGCGGTCGACGGTCACGGTGCCGCCCTCCCCCGACTCCTCGTCGAACTGGACGTCCCCGGGCTCACGCTCGAGGGCCAGCGAGTCGGCTTCGGCCCGCAGATCGACCGACTGCTTCCGGTGGGTGTCGCGCTCCTCGAGCAGCTGCGCTCTCTGCTCCTCGAGGAACTTGACCTCATTGGCATACGGGCCGACGGTGGGGCGCTTCGGCGGTGCCGGCGTGCTGGCGGCCTTCTTGGTAGCCACTGCCTGCCGCTCCTCGGGAGCGGTCTTCGTGGTCGGCCCCGGCATCTTCGTGGCCGCGGGCGCCGCCTTCGTGGCCGCGGGGGCGGTCCTCTTCGCCGCGGGTGCTGCCTTCTTGGCCGGTGCCGCTGCCTTCTTGGCCG